>CAYQNE010000014.1:0-8621 GCA_964418875.1 uncultured Gammaproteobacteria bacterium
GATATCCTTCATGCTTGGCCACAATACTATCACCCACAAAAAAAGACCTGGATTTCCATCGATCCCACTTGGGCCAAAACCACCAAAGGCATTGACTATTTTAATGACCTTGACCTCAATCATTTTGCCTTTGTCTTCCATGGCCACGACAGCCTCTATCCACCCCCCCCCGGATCCTACAAAGACAACCTCCAAATTAAAACAGTCGCCGTTGACTTTAGCAATCAAGAATTATCGTCTCAATCACAAACACCTCAAATCACCACCCAGGGCAAACAATTGATAATTAAAAACAATCATCTTGAGGCCTTCACCCAGCTTCAACTCTCCCTCCCCTCGCTCAATTGGGAACACACTATTCCGGTTCTACCCCCATTTGCCTCCGTCAACATCAACTTGCCTTCACCCAACTTTTTTACCTCCATACTACCTCAAAACCGTCATCTTAAACTCCAAGTTCAACACCAAAACCATCAGCCTACCAATCAAATCGTTAAAAACCCCAACCATCTTTATAATCTGGCTATCGCCATGACTATCCTCACCACCATCATTCTCACTAGCGGTATAATACTGGTTAATCGTTCAAAAAAATCATGATTAGAAAACTCGGTAAATTAAGTCTCATATTGACCTACTGCCTGGTGGCTCACAACCAAATTTGGCACAATCTAAATTTCGATGGCCAAATTTCAACCATCATCAAAGTGGCCATTATTTTGGCCTTTTTTGAAACCATTCTCAAGCCCATTATCAAACTCCTGCTTCTCCCCATTAACATACTTACGCTGGGAGGCATCAGACTGGTCATCAACACTTTTGGTCTTTACCTGGCCGTCTTTGTTCTGGCCTCTTTTAGTGTGCAAAACATTTCCACCGATAATACCACTTTATTGGGCTTCGACATTCCTCCTCTTCAATTCAGCGGATTTTTTGCCTACCTGGTCAGCTCATTTACCATTAACTTCCTTCTCGGCCTCTCCTCCTTAATTTTATACAAAAAAAGAAAAGCGTGAAAAACATTTTATCTATTATCCAAATCATTCTCTCCCTCTTGTTGATTGCTTTGGTTTTTCTTCAAGCCAACAACTCCCCCGACAACAAGTCTAACTTCATCAGCGACACCAATGTTGAAAAAAGAGGCTGGGAAAAAATAACATTTGTTCTTACCATCGTAATATTAGCCATCTTCGTCCTTTCTTCAATTATTCAAATCCTACTCTAATCCTCTTTGTTCAAAAAACTACATTTTCAAATTGAGCACCTTGTTTCTTTCCTAAAAAGAAATTATCTATTCCTCATTTTTGGTATTACTGCCGGATCACTTTTCTTTTTGTCCAAAGACAAAATTCTACCACTCATCCAAACGCCTCTTTTCTACCCACCGTCAATCGGCATCGAGGGTCGCTATCACCAAAACAGCCTGCCCCAAGAAATCACTCAGCTAATCACCTTCGGTCTCATCCAAAATAACCCGAACAACAAAACGGCAGCCTCTCCATTAGTCAAGTCTATTGATATCGAAAATGACAACAAAGATTATATTTTTCACCTCCACTCTGACTACAACTGGCACAACGGCAAAAAATTCACCTCCTCGGATGTTAATTACCAAATCCCCGGCCTCAACATAGAGACAATTGATAAATATACTCTAAAAATAAGCTCTGAAAAAACATTCGCCCCCCTCCTCTCACTCTTAAAAAAACCCCTCTTCAACAAAGACCTGGTCGGTCTGGGACAGTACCAAGTCAAAAAAATTCAATATCAATACAACTACATCAATAGCCTCACCCTTCAAAACCCAAAGCAAAAAAATGATTCTCTCGTCTATCGCTTCTACCCCAACCAAACCGACTTAATTACGGCTTTCAAGCTGGGAGAGATTGACCAAATACAAACCAGCTATCTCCCCAATGAATTTTCCTCCCCCAAAAATATTAAAATTACCCAAACCGTCCAAGTTGACAACCAATACTCCGCCATATTTCTAAATACCCAAAAATTCAACAACAAACAATTTCGCCAAAGCCTGGCCTACGCCACCCCTAAATCCACTGATAAAAACGAACGCTGCCTGGGACCCATCTCTCCCAACTCCTGGGCCTATAACAATTCGGTTAAACAATATAACTTCAGCCCATCACGAGCCCAGCAACTGATGAAGGATTCCGGAGAAAAAATCGATTCCATCAACCTGGCCGTCAACAACAGGAAACTTCTGGCCACCGCCGAACAAATTAAACAATCTTGGTCAGAAAACTTAGGCATCAATGTTATCATCACTATCGAAAACCAAATTGATAAACAAAATTTTGATGCCGTCTTGGCTTTCGGCACCATCCCCCACGATCCGGATCAATATTATTTTTGGCACTCTACCCAATCCAACACCAATCTAACCAATTTCCAAGACGAGCGCATCGACAAACTCCTCGAAGAAGGCCGTCAACTTTTCGACCACCAAGAACGCAAAAACATTTATCAGGACTTCCAAAAATATTTACTAGAAGAATCTCCGGCTATCTTTTTGTCCTACCCCACTCTTTATACCATCAGTAGGATAAAATAATCTCATGGAAATCAAAAAACCGGATACGGTCGGTTACATCTTAATCATCACCCTTCTCTCTTTGCTCATTTATGCCGGCTGGTTATCTGCCAAAAGTATCCAATGGGGTGTGTTAAAAAATATGGAAAACAAAACTCTAATCTTGCCCCCCGTCGCCACCCCCTCGGCTCAAAACCAAACCGTCACGTCTTCTCCTCAACCCACTCCATAAAAATCTGTTGCCCCGCATGGATTCGAACCACAATTTTCTCTTCCAAAGAGAGACGTCCTACCATTAGACTACGGGGCATTACTTAAAAAAATACCTTCCACCCAACCCATTATTTCCCTCTGTAAATTAGTACTTCGTAAAACCTTCACTCTCATCAAACCAAAATAATCCGAATTAATATACTTTTTTTTAATATTGTGCTTCTTGTAATAAACTTTCTGTAATAAGTGTTCATCAATTTTTAAACATTTTGACCATTTTTTAACTATCGAACTCCGTCTACCAAAATATTTTTCATGTACATATATCTCGTATATAATATCTTCCTCAGAAACCTTCAAGCAAACTTTCAGCCATTCCAAAAACACTTTCATCATCCTCCAATCTGAATTAGAGAAAACCACTCTTTGACCTACACAACCCCTGGCTACTTTCGATCCTTCAGCCCAATACAAAGCCACTCCAATCAAAAATAAATTCCTTTTTTTAATTACACCAACATTCTTTATCGCCTCCTTACGAATCTTTTTTTCAAGATTCTGTCTCCTCTTTCTTTTCACTGCTGCCCCTCTTAATCTCGCTTTTGTTTTTCTTTCTTCCAATACAACTCTCTGTTTCTTTGACAAACTAATATCTCTCAACCACAAAGACAAAGTTGATTTAGAAACAGGCACGAGACCACAAATTTGTGAATATGACAAACCTTGTTTTCGCAATCTTTCTGCTTTATTTTTAAGGTACTTCTTCATAATATCAAACAATGCTATATAAAAAATATTTCACATAATCACGGTTTGATTATCAATCAGAAATAGTGCCGACGAGAGGACTTGAACCTCCACGCCTTGCGGCATACGCACCTCAAGCGTACGTGTATACCAATTTCACCACGTCGGCATAAAAAGGTTTGTGGGTCTGGTAGGATTCGAACCTACGACCTTTCGGATGTAAACCGAGCGCTCTAACCAACTGAGCCACAGACCCTTCAAGATTTTGGAGCGAGAGACGGGATTCGAACCCGCGACGACCTCGTTGGCAACGAGGCATTCTACCAACTGAATTACTCTCGCAGGTTCGCCACATTTACGAGTGTGAACGAGCTAAACTGTGGTGCCGAAGGTGGGAGTGGAACCAACAACCCAGGTGTTTCAGACCAGTATCTTGACCACCTTGACTACTTCGGCTAAAAAGTATGTAAATTATATCTAATTTTTCCCAAAAAGGCGAAAGTGTCTCTGCGTGCTATTGTGCCAAGGGCGGGAGTTGAACCCGCACGATCAAAAGATCACGCCGTTCTGAGCGACGCCTGTCTACCAGTTTCAGCACCTTGGCTTATTGTCTCTAGAGCGGGGCATGGGAGTCGAACCCATCTTTTCACCTTGGAAGGGTGATGTTGAACCGATCAACTAGCCCCGCTTAAGTCGGGGATACAGGATTCGAACCTGCAACCTCTGCGTCCCAAACGCAGCGCGCTAGCCAGTTGCGCCAATCCCCGAAATTTACCACGTCTCCCAACAAATGTCGGTGTTGTCACGCGGTGCCGCGGGCGGGAATCGAACCCGCATGGCTTTTGAGGCCACAAGATTTTAAGTCTTGCGCGTATACCAGTTCCGCCACCGCGGCATCCTCATATTATATAATATTACTCAATGAAAAACCCCAAGGTCTTTAGGTCAAAAACAAACAATCTACCTTTACCCATTTTCTTTCCCGACGCCACCCGAGCCGTAATCAAATCTTTAGATTCACTTGACATCCTCAATACCAAAACACCGGGCATCTTGGTCAACAGTCTTCACTTGTTAAATCAACCCGGTAAACAAATCATCAAAAACAGCGGTGGCATCGGACCATTCATGAACTGGAACGGCCCCACCATCTCTGATTCCGGTGGTTTTCAGGTCATGTCCTTGGCCAAGTCTTCCGGCCTCAAAAACCCAATTAGTGATTTGGGTGTCAAATTCAAACTCAGTCATCAAAAAACTTTCCTTTTCACTCCCAAAATGTCTATTGACCTTCAAATGGCTCTAAAAACCGACCTATTGGTTGTTTTGGATGATTTCACTCCGCCAAAAGCCAGCCAAGACCAGGCCCGCCAAACCGTTGATCGCACTATCCTCTGGGCCAAACAATGCAAACAAATTTTTAATCAGATCTGCCGGAAAAATAAAATCCCCCGGTCTAAGCAACCTTATCTTATCGCCGTTGTCCAAGGCGGATATTTCCCCAAATTAAGGAAAGAATGCACCCAAAAACTGGTCGAAATTGGCTTTGACGGTCTCGGCTACGGAGGCTGGCCCCTCAATCCGGACAACAGCTTTGACTACCAATCGGCTCAAGTCATCAGAAAATACGCTCCCGAAAACTACCTGCTTTACGGCCTGGGCATCGGTAAACCGGACGAAATTGTTAATTTAGTCAAAACCGGCTGGCACATCTTTGATTGTGTTCTGCCCACTCGTGATGCTCGCCACAAACGCCTCTATGTCTACAACGCCCCATCTATAGACAAAATCGATCTTGATAAAAAAGATTTCTATTCCTTTTATACTCCTGACAAAGAAAAATATTATCGCGACACCCGACCGGTCTCCACTGCCTGCGATTGTCCTTTATGTCAAAACTACACCAGAGCCTACCTCCACCACCTTTTCAAAATAGGTGACTTTACTGCCGGCCGCTTAGCCACCATTCACAATCTCCGTTTCTATTCCATCTTGATGGAAAAACTAAGAAAATACCTAAATGCCCATGAATCAAACTAAGTTTCTTCGTCTACTCCAGCGCACTAAAATCAAAACCTTCCAAGCCGTTAACTTCGGTTGTCGTGTTAATGCCGCCGAAACCAACCAACTGTCTCAAATATTGGTAGACAATAACTTTCGCCCTTCAAAACAAAGTCCCCAAATCATTCTGATCAATACTTGCACTATTACTAAAAAAGGCCAAGACGAATCCATCAGAAAAGTAAAGTCTCTTCATCGTCAATTTCCCCATTCAACCATTCTGGTCACCGGCTGCGCTCAATTTGACAAAATCAAAAAACTCGACAAGGTCCACATTTTCAATAATCACACCAAACAAAAAATCCTCCAAAATCAAAACTCCTATACCCCCCAAATAGGGGACAAGTTTAGCCAAAGCCAGCGTTTCATTCTAAAAATTCAATCCGGCTGCAATCATTTTTGCACTTACTGCATTGTTCCATTCCGTCGCCCTACCCTTTGGTCAATCACCATCCCCCAAGCCATCAAAACCATCAACTCCGCTTATCGCCACAGCTATCGGGAAGTCATCCTCACCGGCATCAACCTCAACCTTTACACCCCCGACCTATCTAATTTACTCCAAGAAATACTTCAACAAACCCAAATTCCTCTAATCAGTTTTGGCTCCATTCCCTTAAATTGTATTGACAGTAAATTCATCCGTCTATACAAACAGCCCGCCTATTCATCCAGACTATCCCACTTTCTCCATATCCCTATCCAGTCAGGTTCTAATAAAATACTAAAATCAATGAACCGCCTCTACACCCGCCAAGACGTCTTCAAAATAATTAAAAAAATAAAATCCAAAATTAAAAATTTATCTCTGGGTACCGATATTGTCGTCGGCTTCCCTGGTGAAAGCCAAAAAGATTTCACCCAAACCCAAACTCTCTGCCAAAAAGTCGGTTTCAATAAAATCCATGTTTTTCGCTATTCCCCCCGCCCCGGCACTTTAGCTAAAAAACTTTTTGATCAACTCCCCAAAATCAAAAATTCTGAAAAAATCCGTCGCTCTCATCTTATCTGCCAAACCACACTTCCATCTGATCAAAAACCTTAAACCCTAACGACACCTTTTGACCGGCAAAACGAGCCCCTTCACCCCAAATATAGGCCGACCCCACATCCACCGCCATCTGGCTGGAAATCTTTCTCACCACCTCCTTCAAACTGGCCCCTTTTTTAATCACCAATGGCTTCTTTCTGTCAGCCACCCCTTTTCTGGTTTTTCTCAAAAAAACCCTTAACAACCCTACCTTCTCCCACATGGCTTCTTTCAAAACATCCAAACCCAACTCTTTTTCCGCTGAAATAAAGATGACATCATCACTTCCTCCTCGCCCCACCTCCAACTTATTGTCAATTTTGTTGAGCACTCTAATCGCCGGCATATATTTCCTACTTTTGGTCAATCCGTCAATCAATCTGTCAATATTTTTAATCCTTTCCTCCAGTTGGATCACCGCATTGGAAAAACCCAACTCCTTGGCCACCTCTATCACCATCTCTTTATCAAAACTTTTGTGGGCGTCCACCACCTGTATGGCTCCCCGACTGGTTTTTTTTACATTAATCCGCGGCACTTCCCCATTAAGTCTCAACCCCGCCGCATACAATTCCTCTTCCATCTTAGCCAACCATTTTGGCCGACTGACATCCGTCATCAATATCACCAAATCAGATGCTCTGATCACCGAAATCACCCTCTTGCCAAAACCAATGTTTCTCGACGCTCCCCGCACAATTCCCGGCAAGTCCAACACTTGGAATCTTATTCCTTTATATTCCATCATCCCCGGCACCACTCCTAAAGTGGTAAAGTCATAGTTCCCCACCTTTGAATCGGCGTTAGTCAAAGCATTAAGCAAGGTCGATTTACCCACGCTAGGTAAACCTACTAATACCACACAAGCATCCCCCGAATGTCTCACCGCATATCCACCACCCCCACCACCGCCTTTGTTCATCGGTCCCTCAAATTCATCCGTCAGTCTGGCCAATTTTGCCTTCAATCTGGCATGATGATGTTCCGACGACTTATCATAAGGCGTGTCTCGAATCTCCTTTTCGACTCGACTTATTTTCATTTTTATAATGTCTGCTTTTTTCATTTGTTAAAATATCACCAAATGTTTTTTGCCTTACTTTTAACCCTTTTCCTGCTAAAAACTACTCCTATTTTAGCATCAGACAACATCTTCGGCCTTCATCTAACCCAAACCTCCGATATCAATTCTGCCGCTCCTCTGATTAATTCCACCGGTGGTGACTGGGGTTGGGCCACCATTGTTATTCGCGTCGACCAACTTGATTCCAATACTTGGCAAAATTTTTTTGATATTTGTCGTCGCCAACACATTACTCCCATTCTTCGTCTGGCCACCACCATAAAAACAGACGGCACCTGGAACCGACCCCAAAAACCGGACATCAACAAATTAGCTGATTTTCTAAATTCTTTAAACTGGCCCCAACAAAAACAACACATCACTCTTTTCAACGAAATCAATCACGCCTCCGAGTGGGGTGGGGGAGTCGATATAAAAAATTTCACTGATATTTCCCTCTATACCGCCCAGAAATTCAAAACTCTAAATCCCAACTTCTATATCCTCACCACCGGTCTTGACTTGGCCTCCCCCGACAACCCACCCCAATACCTATCAGCCCCCACCGTTTACCGTCAAATCATTTCTCATCAGCCTCAATACTTCGACCACATAGATGCCCTTGCCTCTCACTCCTACCCCAATCACGGCTTTGTCGGTCGCCCTTCCGACACCGGTCAGCACAGCATTCGCGGTTATCAGTGGGAACTTAATTTTCTTCGGTCTCTCGGCATTCAAAAAACCTTCCCTGTTTTTATCACCGAAACCGGCTGGCCCCACCGACAAGGCCATACCAACAACGACTCCTTTTACACCAACACCACCGCCTCTGACTTCTTCAAAACTGCTCTCCAAATTTGGGCTCAAGACTCCAGCATTCAAGCCATTACCCCTTTTATATATAACTACCCTAATCCTCCTTTTGACCATTTCTCTTGGCTGGATACAAATGAAAATCT
>CAYQNE010000015.1:0-8291 GCA_964418875.1 uncultured Gammaproteobacteria bacterium
GGATCCCAAAACGGGACAGCAGGTTAAGTTAATTTCAGGGGAACATGCTTGGTTGGCTGTCGGAGTGTCTGCGGATGGATCCCGTTTTTTGATTCACGACCCATATCCTGGAATGGGAGGGAATTTTTGGGTGACTATTGGGGAAGGGAGGAGAAATTTTCCAAATTGGGGGAGAGCTTTTGATGGTATGGCACTGGTAGTGGGAATGGAGTGATGGTTGTGCTTGACCCCTACTGCCTAATTGTTTATGCTTTAGTTGGATGGAAAATTTACTTACTGAGGGTCAAGTGCCAACCGAGTTGTCAGGGTTGGTTAAAAAATCGAATCGGTTGAGAATTATTTTAATTTTTTTGGGAGTGGTGGGTTTAGTTAGTGGAGGGATTTATTTTAAATTACGGGGGGAGGGAAAAGTTTTTGAGAAGTCACCGTTGTCGACCATTCGAACTTCTTTAACAACTTCTGGGTTGACTAATCTTGAAATTGCTGAAAAAACTTTGGCTTGGTTGGATAAACAAAGGGACGATCGAGGAATATATTTTGCCCAAAGATCGTGTAGTACTTCTGTTGAGGGAAAAACAACCTGTGACAAGGTTGTTAGGGCCGGGACTAGTGGGCACGAGGGTTTGTCGGCTATGTATGCCAGATTCAGGTATTATCAGGTGAAGAAAAGAGATGAAGACTTGGAGGTTTTGTTAAATGACATTGATAATTATAGTGATTCGGAAAAAATTTCATGGGTACAAAACGATTTTTGGAACTGTAGCTTTATGTATGATCTTTGGCAAAGTGATTTGTTTAATCAGGAACAGAAGAAGAAAATAGAGGAAATTTGTTGGACGAGTACTTACTATCTCCCGGAGGAAATTGAGTTCGGGCTTTTTGATGGAAAATATCAAACTAGAATAAAAAATGAGCTGGCAGATGTTGATTTGAAGGGGAAAAAACTATCGGATGTGTCTAAAGAGAATGAGGAGAATTTAGTGCAGTTTCTTGATGATTATTCCTCCTACCCTTCTGATTTTGTAGCCAGATATTTTTGGAAGAGTGATGAAAAAGACTTAAAGATGGCTAAAATTTATTTTAATAAAGTGGCCGGTTTATATTGGAAGAAAAATCAATATTTTAACGGTAAGAATGTATGTTTATTGGGTGTCTCTAGTATAGATCTTTTTAAGGTGACGGAGAATCAGGATTATTTGGATTTTGCCGAGTTGATTTATGAAAAGAATCTGAAGGGCGAGTTATCCAGTCCCCAGTTTGTTAGGCCGGAGTGTGGAATATTTAGTCAAAAGCTTTTTGAAGCGACGGGAGAGAAGGGATATGAGGAAGGAAGAACGGAGATAACCAGAAATTATATTAATGGGTTTTTTGATTTCGCCGGTTATTATAGAAATGTCTTGGGGAACGGTAGTTTTTCTTTGGTTAATGATGATGGTAGTTTTGGGTTGACTAGGGAAATTAGAAATAATGGTTTGGTTTTAATTTTATTGGCCTATGACTAAAAAAGGGTTTTTATCTTCTTTTTTTGTTTTTATTGGAGGTTTTTTATTTTTGTTTGTCCTTCCCGAGATGATATATGCCGAAGTTTGTCGTGATGGTAGGGTGTGTGGTACGTGTACTTATTGTATAGGTGACCCCTCTCGGTGTGAAAATTATTCTTATGGAACGTCCTGTGGTGGTTGTAACGATGTAAATGATTGTAATTATCATGGTGATGGTAGACTTACGGGGCAGGCAAGTTGTCCGAATGGTTACAGTGAATATTGTGCTTGTGATGGAAATGGTCATTGTTATCAATATTATGCAAATTGTTCAGGTAATTTGGGTTGTCCTAGTGGCTGGTCTGATGGAGGCTGTGGAGGGGCACCAGATTGTGAGTCGATTGGTGGTTATTGTGGTAATTGTGTTAATACTGCCAAAACTTGTCACAGAGCTATTTGTAGTCCGGTGAATGGTGGTTGGTCGTCTTGGTCTGTTTGTAATAGTGCAACGTGTGGAACGGGAACTCAGACAAGGACATGTACTAATCCCCCACCCTCTTGCGGTGGGTCGGATTGTAGTGGTGACAGTACTCGAAGTTGTGACCTTGGGCCTTGTTCTACTCCAATTTTACCAGATGCTTGGGGATTAGGTTTGAGTCCGGATCCAGTTTATGTTTCCGATGGTGTGGTGGCGAATTTTTACACTGATAATGCGGGAAAAAGAGATCTTTATTATCGGCTTAAGGGGACTTCTACTTGGATTGATGGGAGTTTGAATAATTACTCAAATACAATTAATTTTACGGCGGCTAGTACAGCGGGGACATATGAAGTGGGAGTGGCTGTTTATAATGTGGCGGGTACGGCGGTGTGCTCTTCAAATGGAAATATTTATTGGGTTGTAGGTGGGGTAGTGGGTTCGGATTCGGGTAATGATTGTAGGAACAGTGGTAAAGATTTGGAGGTTGTTAATTTTCCAGACAAGGATATAAAGGTTAGTTCTAGTGTAGTGAATACGGTTGATATTTCATCGACGTTTTGGGGAAATCTTTATAGGTCTTCGAGTCATACGGTTAGACTTGGGATTTCACGACTTGATGGGGCGGAAATAAGTGGGGTGGGAAATCCTTGGCCAGCTCATGGGACATATTTTTATACCTTGGAAACGAAAACTCCTTTACCAATGACGGATTTTTGGTATTCAAAATATTTGGCTGGAATGGCGCCGGGAATTTATCGTCTACATGTGGATTCACCAGAAGATGACGGCAAGTGTACTGGAAATCCTTATTGTAATTTTAACGGTGGGCCTGATTCTTGTGTCGGTTGGGTGTCTTGTTCAGCACAAGACTATGCAACAGTAACAATTAATGCTTCTACCCCTACTCCAAGTCCAACTCCAGTTCCCACTTCCACTCCGACTCCTGTGTCCCAATTTTGTAGTGCGGTGGGGGTACCGGATTTAACGGTGGCAAATAACAGGAGCTATGAAAATAAGTTTAATTTCGAGGTTAGATTTGTAGGAGATGACATTCATTATCAAACATATTTAAGTTCTGATCCTCGTTTCCCCGGTAGTTTGGAGAAAAATTCGGATTGTTATGGGGCGGATAGTAGCCCAGTTACGATAGAAGAGGTGGTTACCACCAGTGATTCAGATAAATGGATTACTGTTCGAGCTAGGAGTAAGAGTCTTGCTAACGGGAAAAGTTGTTCACAGTGTAGTGTGAATGACGGAGTCGATTGTTGTGTTTCTGTATGGGGGGATGAAAGGACTTGTGCTTTGTGTAAACATCCTATTAGTATTGAACTCAGCCAGACTTGGTGTTCAGGTTGGGGAGGTTGGGGGACAAAAATTGAATGGAATGATCAATCGGCAGTAGAAGATGGTTTTGTTCTTTATCGTTGCAATGGGCTTCCTTGTCCTCAGAATACTCGTAATTACTTTGTCGAGGTTGGAGCTAATACTGAGGCGTATACAGATTGTGATTTTTCTTACGGGACTTATTCATATGGGGTTCATTGTTATACTGAAACTGAAAATTGTGGAACTATCCCTCCTCCAATTACCCCAACCAGAACTCCAACTCCAATTATAACCTCGACTCCAACCAGAACTCCCACGCCGACTTTAACGCCCACTCCAACTCTAATTCCTACTCCAACGCCGACTCCGACGCCGGTTAACCAACTTCCTGTGTTTAAGAATTTTTTATTGAAAAATTCAGTTCCAAGTGTAGTGGGAGTGGAGGGAGGAGACATCGGTAATAAAAATCATATTTGTCAGACGGAGTTTTGGCAAACGGAACCAAAGACAGAAACAGATCGAAAGGTGGTTTTTGAAGTAACCATAACCGATGATGATGGAGGAGATACGGTAGACGAGGTGCGGTTTAGACTGAGAGAGGGTTGGTCGAACTCTTTGGTGGCCAGGGTGACGAATTTGTCGACAACACCGGTGGCGAGTTTGTTGGTGGGGAATAACGTTGATTTTTGGGGAAGCGGGGTAACGACCAGTGTGTCGAATGATGACAGGACGGTTAGTTTTTATCTGAAGTTTGAAAGTGATTTTTCGATGAACGTTTATGATATGGGGGTATATGCGGTGGATTCTTTGGGTGGAGTGTTGAGTTGGGGATCTGTGGGTCGTGATTTTAAGGTATGGGATTGTCTGGTAGGAGTGTCGGGTGAGTTTTATGACGCTACCGGGAGTGAACCGATCTGCGCTTCGTCAGGTTTTGATAATTTGGCTACTGAAGCGATGAATTTTAAATCTTTGTCCTTTGGAAGTAAAGACATGACAGTGGTTTTGCCGGATAAAAATACTTATGTGGATGGGGGAAATAAATTGGTTTGGGCTAATTCCTATTTGTCGGCCGACAGGGTTTTTAATGGAGATTTGGCGGCGGCAGGGGTACCGGTGATGAGGATTGATAGTATTAGTCTGCCGAGTGGGAATGAATGTGATCCTTTGGTGGTGGGCAGTAATTTGGTGTCGGCTTATGATGACAATCCGGCTCTGAATGTTGACTTTTCGGCTTTGTTGACCAGCGAACCGTGGTTTCAGGTGGTGGGTGCGGGAGCAGTGGTGACAAATAGAATTTTGGACAACATCCCTTATTCTTGTGCGTCGGATGATGTTTGTCAGCCAGCTATAAGTTTGGAAAAAATTCAGGCTGATAACGGTTTGGTGGCGGCAGGTGGTGGGATTGACAATGAAAGTGGTTGTTCCAGCGAAGATTGTAAGTATGGGATATCTGAGAACTGGGGATTGATTTCAGACATAGTTAAAGAAAAATGTTATTACCAAGATCTCTATAACAAATATAAAGTGAGGGCGGAGATAGGTGAGGTGGTGAGTGGGGATAAGGATTTGTCGGATTTAGCCGGTAGTGGGGTAGTTTTTGTGGATGGGAATGTGGCCATTAGTGGGAACAATAATGTAGTTGTGGGTGATTTTTTGATGGTGGTGGCCAGTGGGTCGATTAACATAGGGGAAGAGGCGGATCAAGTGGAGGGGGTATTTGTAGCGGATGGGGGTATCAGTTCATTAGGGTCTTCAGCCAGTCAATTACAGATAGAGGGTAGTTTGTGCTCAGTGGGAGATATAAATTTGGTGCGGAGTTATGCGGATAAAATTAACAACAATACTTCTCCGGCAACGGTGGTTAATTTTAGACCCGATTTTATCTTTGCCATGCCGGCGGAATTGACCCAAACTTTATCAGGTTGGAAGGAGGGAAATTAAGATGAAATTTTCAAAGAGTAGAACTGGTATGGGGGGGCAGGTAGCTTTGATAGTTCTTTTGGTATCAGCGGTGGTGATGACGGTGGGATTATCGATGTCTGATAAGGCGGTGATAGAAACAAAGATTGATACTGACGAAGAATTGCTGAAACAAGCTTTTAATGCGGCCGAAAGCGGGATCGAATATTATCGAGGAATGGGTAGTATTGATTACGAAACAGGAGACGATCGAACCAGTGTGATAGTGACAGTGAATGATGTAGGGGGAGAGAGTCAGATTAGTTTGGATGGATATGTGATGAAAAATAAGGCGGTTTTCTTTTGGATGGTGGGTCATAAAGACGACGGTAGTATTGATGAGACTGATTTTTATGGGGGCGATAGCCTGAGTATTTGTACTACGGTTGGTTTTGATGGAGCCTTGAAGGTTGATTTTTATTATAAAGAGGTGGAAGCTTATAAGGTAAAAAGAAAAGGTTTTAACTTGGAAGGAAGTGGGGTGGTGTCGGGTTTCGTTGACGATGCAATAGTGACTGATGGTTGTATTGATGTTGCTGATTTATTGGTGGTAGGGACTACTCCCCTATTGTTGACAGCTGTGCCTATTTCCGGAGGAACAGAATTGAGGTTGGTGGGTTCGGCAGGTTTTCCTTTTCCGGTACAGGGAGAAGAAATTCGGGCGGTGGGGACAGTGGATGAGGAGGATCTGGGGATAAGTCAACAAGTAAGAGTCTATGATGTTTATCGAATACCGGCTTTTATGTTGGAGGGGATAACGGCGGGCGGGAGTGTGTTAAGTGAATAAGGCTTTTAGTTTGGTTGAGTTACTGGTGGCAGTGTCGGTGATGTTATTACTGTCGGGAGGAGCTTTTGTTTATATTAATGATTTCAGTATTAAGCAGAAGATGGAGTCGACCAGAAAAGAACTGATATCTAATTTGCGATTGGCCAGGAATTATGCCTTAACCGGCCAGATATCCGGTGGAGACAGTTTGGACTATGTGGAGGTGCAGATTAGTCAGAACGGATTGATGGAGGCTTGGCCCAATGGGGAGGGTAGTAGTTATTATTCTGTGGATGTGTCCCCTGTTGAAGTGGTGGTGAATGTTTCTCCCGATGGAAGTTTGTTTTTTAAGGCTTATGAGGGCAAGATGTTGAAAGATGAAGGTGGCACATTAGTATCTTTTCCGGTAGGCCAGGAGGTGGAGATTATTATTAGTTCGGCAGGAGTGGGAGAAACAAGAGTGGTAGAGGTTAAAGCTTCGGGGATGATTAATGAAAAATAGAAAAGGACAAGGAGTTTTGGAATTAGTGGTGGCCATTGGGGTGATTGCTTTAGTATTGGGAGGAGTGGTGACTTTGTTGGTTCAAGTGATGGGAGCCAGGAATAAAAGTTTTGACCGAAAAAAGGCTACTCGATTGGCCAGTGTGGTGATGGAAAGTTTGGTGGAAGAGGAAAAAAATAGTCCATCAAGTTTTTGGGCATTGAGCGAGAGAAATAATTGGAGTCATGGTGGCTTTGAGGGTTATGTATATTCGGTGGGTTTTACTGAGGTGGTAGTGGGTTGCAGTAAAGGGAGTAAAGCTTGTGCCCAAGTGGTATTGGCGGTGGGTTGGAGTGGAAGCAGTGAGCAGGGGGTTACGTTTACCAGGTTTTTTGCCAAATGAGAAGGAATGGGTTTACTTTAATAGATGTAGTGGTGTCGTTGGGAGTGATTGTGTTGGTAATGACAATTATTTCGGGTGTTTTGATGAATACCTTCAAGGTAAACACAACGGTTAACATAACGGATGTGGTGGAAAGAAATGGTACCTTCGCTTTGATGGAGATCAGGAGGAACATAATAAATTCAATGAAGGATGGAATGGTTTGTCCGACCGACGTGGGAACTTCTTTGACATTGACGGGTAATAATGGAGAGTTAACCAGAATAACTTGCAGTGAAGACGGAGCAATCGCCAGTGCTTCGGCTGAGGGGGCAGTGGTAGTGGATTTGACCGATGATGATGTCAGGGTGACTGGATGTGGAGGATTTGTTAGTTGTGGAACAGCTCCATCAACAGAGATATCAGAGGTGAATATTAGTTTTGGTTTGGAGGCGGGAGTGATAGGTTCAGGGATGGGGGGGTATGCCAGTAGAGACTTTGAGTCGAGTGTGACGGTAAGGGATTAGGGAAAGGAATCGTTTATATGTCAGAAGTGACTAATTAACGTTCCCGTGGTGGGGTGAGAAATAATGGCTTTATAAAGATTATTTTTTCTTTTGCCGTTAATGATATAAACGCTAATATCTAATTTAGCCACTTTTAAGCTTTCTTCTACTTTGTGAAGCATGCCACCAGTAACATCCACTCCTTTTGCCCCAGAAATCCAGGATTTAAACTCCTTAAAGTTTTTTGGGGTAATATTGGGAATAGTTTTTTTTTGTGAGTTATAAACTCCGTCGGTGGTTCCACATTGAATCACTTTTTCGATTTTAAAACCATCAACCATTAGTTGAGAAGACAAGTTGCCTAGAGTAGTTTCTCCGGAAAAAATACAACAACCGATTTTCTCATCTAAGATAATATCTCCAAAAACAATGGGGATAATTTCCATTTTTAAAGCGGCAATGATAGGTTCGAGATAAATTGTTTTTAATTTTTTATTTTGGGAAAAAGAAAAAGAAGATGGGAAAAAAGATAAACAATCAAGTTTGTTTTTAAGAAAAATTTTATTGATGATTCGATTAATGGCGATAGCGTCTTGTTGGACCAGACAAAGCCCTCTAATATCTTTTCGACTTTTAATTCCATTGGCCGTCTGGTATTGGTTGGCCAGAGTGTGTCCAAAAGAACCACTGCCGTGAGAAATAATTATCCTATGTCCTCGCAAGTGGGCCTTTTTAATTTCTTTTGCCAATCGAGAAATAATTCTTGGTTTAGCAGTGTAAGATTTGTTTTTATCAGTTATTAAACTTCCGCCAAGTTTGATTAAAATCAGCTTTTCCATTTCTTTTCTTCCCGTACTTGTTTGAAATTAATTTCCACTGAGATATTTTAGCATGCTTGGCCTTAGATGG
>CAYQNE010000016.1:0-7854 GCA_964418875.1 uncultured Gammaproteobacteria bacterium
AAAAACAAAAATCTTTCTTTTGGTACCGCCGTCCACTTCGCCCTCAAATATCTATACGATCAGCTAAAAAGCCAATCACAGCTGATTTCTTTGAAAGAATTTATCCGAGTTTTTAAATCGGCTCTAAAAAAAGAAAATCTATCTCCTGCCGACCATCAAGATGTTCTAACGATCGCCCTGGCCAATTTACCCGATTATTATCACCATTACAAAAAAACTTTTTCTTCCGACTGTCTTTCTGAGTATGACTTTACCCAAAGTAAAATCTTTATTGATGGCATTCCTATCACCGGTAAAATTGATCGAATCCAACCGATCTCCGGTTCTACCAATAATCTACCTCATGCCCATGTGATTGATTACAAAACCGGTCAGCCGGACAATAAAAGCGTTGGTCCTGACAGTGACTATTATCGTCAATTGGTTTTTTATAAAATTTTAGCTGATAACGATCCCAATTTTCCCTTTCATGTCACTTCCGGACTGATTGATTTTATCCAAAAAAATAAACAAGGAAAGTTTATTCAAAAAGAAGTTAACTTCAAACCGGAGGATATAAATAATCTCCGATTGCTTATAAAACAGGTTTATCAAAAGATTCTTAATCTCGACTTTAATCACTTAGGGTATAAGTGTCGTGATCACGAAGACCTCCACCGTTATCAACAATCGCCGATTGGTTCAATCCGGTGACACCATTAGCTATAACCGCACATTTACCGTTAAAACCACCACCAACATCGGTCTGATCGCCGTCTTAGTAATCACGGCGTAGTCAAGTATCGTCGCCGTTTCTATCGCATCGCCGGCCGGATTTGCATGAATCTAACTTGTATTAACTTTAAAAACACTATTCCCCAAATATTCGACTCGGTTGAAATTATCAGTCCCAACCCGACCGACAAAAACTCAATAAAAAATATAGCCCGACTGGCCGAGACTATTCCTTACGAAATTTTAATTCACCTACATTCAAGTATCCGTCGTCAAGTAACTGACTAGTGTAAAATTAACCGACTACACCGCCTTTACCGTTTTTTGTAGAATAAATATATGCGTTAACGCTATTCGCTTGTTTTGCCCTTTTGTCTCTTGTTTGGTATAGTCCATCTTTTGAGGTTTTACCTCTCTTTTTATTCCCCACACATAAAACGGCCAAATCGGAAGATATCGTGCTATCTTTTTAACATGGAGAGCTTCTTTTTCGTCGACGACGAGCTGACCCAGTTCGTCGACAATCCCCAAACTAGTTCCAGCTATCATCTGTGTAACCTCTTCCACTGTCGGTTCGTACAAATGATGAGGGTTAGAGGCCACACCGGCCCTTGCCAACTTACCATCCTTTTCCCCAAATGAATACCTTTCTGGAAACGATATTACGGCTACTCCGTTTGGTTTCAAAATCCTATCAATTTCCCTCAGGAAAACTGACTGATGCTTTCTAGGTAAATGTTCTAAAATTTCAAAAGCAGTCGCCATATCAGCTATTTCCGTCCCTATCGGCATCTGTATTACATTCCCCACCCCCACCCCCATCTGCCCTGCTTTTGGATCAGGATCAACATAATTATTTTTCGTCGCTACCGCATATTCTTTTCCCAATTCTACTCCAAATACTCTAGCTCCAGTTTGTTGCAAAATAGGCAAACCATAACCACGGCCACAAGCCGCATCCACTATCACCGAACTTTTGTTTATACCGATTTCTTTTGCTAATCTAGCTGCCATCTGGTAACGAGCCGTGTGCTCGGGTACAATTCCAGGGATCACCATTTTCATTAATTTACTAACCAGACTCTTGTCTCCAGGGTCCAAGTTTTCTATAGCGACTCCCCTCCTAAACCTCTCAAATACATCCCCAAACGGTCCATTTTGACATCGTTCTCTCTCCATTAACATATTATAGTTCACCATCTCAGTATTTTGTTGTAAAATTAACCATTATGTTGCAATATCTTTTTTTAGGCCTTTTTGCCGGTCTCAGTTTCGCCCTCAGTCTTTACTTTTTTGTCTTTAGAAAAAATCAAATTCAGCCGGACAAACTGACCGAAGATTTTTTTTCTCGATTCAATCAAAAATTTCCCGAAATATTAAACAAGGCCAATCAATCCCTGGTTACTATGGCCAACCAAAAGCTTGATGCCCAATCCCGTCAAGCCTCGGCTGATTTATCTCACAAAAAAGAAACCATCCAAGCCGCCGTTAAGCAAGTCCTTCAAGAACTCAAAATCAACTCTGATAAATTGGAACAAGCCGAACGAAAAAGAATTGGTAGTTTTGAAAGCCTTAAAACCGAACTAAAATCTCATCAAAAAATTACTCGAGACTTATCTGCCACCACCGAGGCCCTAAAAAGAGTTTTGTCCAACAACCAACTTCGTGGCGCCTTTGGCGAAAAGGTAGCCGAAGATCTTTTAAAAATGGCCGGTTTTGTCAAGGGAGTTAACTACAAGTTCAACAAAAAGCAAACTGGATCTTCTACCCGGCCTGATTTTGCTATTTTACTCCCTGATGGTGTCCATATTAATGTTGACGTCAAATTTCCTTATCAAAACTTACAAAAAATGGCCGAGTCAAAGGATAAAGTTTCTCGCCTCCGATACCTAAGGGCCTTTAAGCAAGATGTCCAAGCCAAGATAAAACAAGTCACCGGTCGTCATTACATCAATACCGAAGACAAAACGGTTGATTTTATTATCGTTTTTATCCCCAACGAAATGATTTTTTCCTTTATCTACGACAAGATGACCGATGTTTGGGAAAGTGCCATGAAACAAAAAGTCATCTTCGCCGGCCCCTTTTCTTTCACTGCCATTTTACGCATGGTGCTTCAAGCCTATGACAATTTTCGCTATCAAGAAAACGTCCAAAGCATTATTGGTCATATTCGTAATTTCGAGCAAGAGTTTGATAAATATAATCAAGAATTTACCAAAATCGGTTCCCGTCTCGACAGTCTTAGTCGCCAATACAACAAAGTCAACATGACACGTACCAACAAACTATTGCGAGTGGTCGATAAAATTAAAATAGAAGCCCCGGTGGCTAAGAAATCACTGCCGGATAAAACATGAAACTCAAATTTCCCCGTCGCCGTCTATCGGCGTTTCTTTCTCTGCTCACTTGGATTTCGTTAGTCATACTGGTTAACGTCACCACCCCCACCCCGTCAGCTCAGATCCTATTTTTCATCATCTTATTCCTGGCTGTTTTTTTCACTTTACGCCTATTTATAAAAAAAATAAAATTCCGCCTCCTCATTTCCTTTTACCTGGTTTTTTTCCCCCTGTTGCTATTATTTAACCAATTTTCCTATCTGAATTTAGGTCTACTCACGGCCCTTTTCATCAGTCTTCTTATTCTCATTCGTCAAACTCCCTCTTGACAGTCTTTAGCACTCCCTCTATTATATTGCTAATATGACCGATTTAACCCAACGCCAAATAAAAATCCTCAAGCACATTACCGAAGAATTTATCGAAACCGCTTGCCCGGTTGGCTCTGAAACTTTGGAGAAAAAATATTCTCTGGGTATTTCTTCCGCCACCATCAGAAACGAAATGAGCATCTTAATTCAGCTGGGCTTTCTCAAAAAAGACCATCTTTCATCCGGTCGCACCCCCACTTCTATGGGGTTAAAATATTATGTCCGCAACTTAATGGACACCAAATCCATGTCTGCCGGAGAAGAAATAAAAGCCAAAGAAAAAGTTTGGGATTACCGTAACCAGTTCGAGAAACTCTTAAAAGAGACCACCAAAGAACTGGCCACTCGGACTCGGTCAATGGCCATCGCCACCACCGACCAGGACGCCATTTACAGTTACGGGGCTTCAAATCTTTTGGAAGAACCGGAGTTTTTTAATATTGATGTGACCAAAACAGTCCTTTCTTTGATTGACAATACTGCTTTCTGGTTCGATATTATCACCAAAGCCGGGGTTAAAGACGAAGACGGTGTGGACGGAGATCGAGTAATCCGTCTTCTTATCGGAGAAGATTTGGGTATGGAACATTTGGAAACCTGTGGATTTATTTACCAGACCTATCAAGCCGGACCCCATCGTGGTATTTTAGGTATTGTTGGTCCGGCTCGTTTCCGCTTCCATCAAGTTATTCCGGTGGTTGACTATTTGGCTAATCTTGTTTCTACTATTACCGGTTAATAAATTTTTATGCCTAATCCAAAAAACAAAAAAAATATTGCTACGGCAAAAAAAATCAGCCTCTTAGAAGATAAATTAAAAAGATCACTGGCCGACTATTCTAATCTAGAAAAAAGAATAGAAAAACAACGCCAACTTTTTGTTACTTTGGCTACCGTCGGCATTGTCAGTAAAATGATCGATATTTTAGACGACCTTTATCTGGCTCACCGACATCTCAAAGACTCCGGTCTCAAAATTACTATCAATAAATTTTCCAAGATATTAGAAGACCAGGGACTAAAGGAAATTAAGGCCAAAGGTTTGGAATTTGACCCCAAATCAATGGACTGCGTTGATGTGACCGCCGGCAAACAGGACCACATTGTCTCCATCAGGAAAAGGGGATACACTTTAAACAATCATGTTATTCGACCGGCTCAAGTGGTCGTCGGTCGCCAAGTTTCTTAATAATTTGTTAATTTAATAATTCAATAATTTAATACCATGTCAAATAAAATAATTGGAATCGATTTAGGTACCACCAACTCCTGTGTTGCCGTTATGGAGTCGGGTAGCCCCAAAATTATCCTTACTTCCGAGGGCCGTAATCTTATCCCCTCAGTGGTTGAGCCCACCAAAAAATTGGTCGGCGATTTGGCCAAACGCCAGATGATCTTAAATCCCAAAAATACTATTTACAGCATCAAGCGCATTATGGGTCGTCGTATTGATGATGCCGAAGTTATCAAAAGTCAAAAACATGCTTCTTATAAAATCGTTGCCTCCAAGGACAACGCCGCCGCCGTCGAGGTGGATGGGAAGGTTTATACCGCTCAAGAAATTTCGGCCATGATTTTACAAAAAGCCAAGAAAGATGCCGAGAAATATTTGGGAGAGGATGTCAAGGATGCCGTCATCACCGTTCCGGCCTATTTTGATGATTCTCAACGCCAAGCCACCAAGCAAGCCGGTCAAATCGCCGGCCTTAATGTTAAGCGTGTCGTCAATGAACCCACTGCCGCCGCTCTGGCCTACGGTTTGGACAAGAAAAAATCAGGCACTATTGCCGTTTATGATTTAGGTGGGGGTACTTTTGATATTTCCATTTTAGAAATCGGTGATGGTATTTTTGAAGTCAAGGCCACCAATGGTGATACATTTTTAGGTGGTGATGATTTTGATCAAAAAATTATTGATTGGCTGTTGGATAATTTCACCAAAGAACACCAAGTCGATTTATCCACCGACCCCCAAGCCTTACAGAGAATTCGGGAAGCCGCCGAAAAAGCAAAAATAGAACTATCCACCTCTCCTGAAACCGAAATAAATCTTCCTTTTATTACTCAAAAAGACGGCCAAGCCCTTCATCTCACCGTTAAGCTTAGTCGCTCTCAATTGGAAAAAATGGTTGATGACCTCATTCAAAAAACCATTGAGCCAATGGAAAAGTGTCTTAAAGACGCCAAAATCTCCACCGCCGATATTGACCAAATTCTGATGGTGGGAGGCATGACTCGTATGCCAAAAATTCAACAAACGGTTAAAGACTTTTTTGGTAAAGACCTAAACAATAATCTTAACCCTGATGAGGTGGTGGCCCTGGGAGCCGCCGTTCAGGGAGCCGTTCTTTCCGGTGAAGTTAAGGATGTGGTCCTGCTTGATGTTACCCCCCTGACCTTGGGTATAGAAACCGCCGGCAACATCCGCACTCCTTTGATAGAGAGGAACACCACCGTTCCCACCAAAAAATCACAGATTTTCACCACCTATTCAGACAATCAACCCCAAGTGGAAATCAACGTTTTACAAGGAGAGCGTCCTATGTCCGCTGACAATAAATCACTGGGACGTTTCATTTTAGACGGCATAACCTCAGCTCCTCGTGGCACTCCTCAAATAGAGGTTACTTTTGACATCGACAGTAATGGTATTTTGAGTGTCACTGCCAAAGACAAAAAAACCGCTAAAGAGCAAAAAATTACCATTCAAAATGCCACTAACCTTTCTGAAGAAGAAGTCGAAAAAATGAAAAAAGATGCTGAATCTCATGCCGATGACGATGCCAAAAAGCAGGCCACGGCCGAGTCCAGAAACAGGCTTGACGCTACTATTTTTTCCTTAGAAAAAACTCTTAAGGAAAACAAAGACAAGGTCAAAGAGGCTGATAAAAAACAGGCCGAAAAGAAAATAAAGCAAGCTAAAGAGATTTTAGCTAAAACCGATACTTCCAAAGAAGACCTCGACAAGATAGCTGAAGAAATCAGTCAAATCCTTCAGACTATCAGCGCTGTTGTTAATCAGCCTAAGCCCCAGGCCCCTCCCTCATCGGATCAGCCAAAGACCAAGTCAACCAAAAAAGATCAAAAGAAAGATAATCCGGACAAAGCTGACGCCGAAGAAGGGGAAATTGTAAAATAAGCCATGAAGCGTGATTTTTATGAGGTTCTTGGTGTTGATAAAAATGCCTCAACGGCTGATATTAAGGCGGCTTATCGTAAGCTAGCTCTAAAGTATCATCCCGATAAAAATAAATCTGCCGATGCCGAAGAAAAATTCAAGGGCATTAACGAAGCCTATGAAGTTTTAAGTAATAACCAAAAAAAGTCTGCCTATGACCAATTTGGCCACGCCGCCTTTGACCCCGCCTCCGCCGGCCCTTTCGGTGGCCAGACCCACACCAGTCAAAACGGGCCTTTTAATTTCACCTACACCAACCAAGCCGGTCCTGCCAGTGATTTTTCCTTTGGTGGTTTTAGTAATCCCTTTGATATTTTTGAACAATTTTTCGGCTCCTCTTTTTCCCAGGCCAGGGGTCCCCGCCTGGAGACCTACAAAGTCCAATTAACTTTCTTGGAAGCCGTCCATGGCTGTCAAAAACAGGTTCAAATCAAGGGAAAAAACAAAAAAATAAAAATTCCGGCCGGCATCAGTGATGGTCAGAGAATTAAATTTTCCGATTTCATCCTCTATATTGATGTCTTACCTCATGACAGTTTCAAGCGTGATGGCAACGACGTTTTCGTCAATACTGAAATCAGTTTTTCTCAAGCAGTCTTAGGCGACAAGATAGAAATACCCAGCCTAAATGAGCCCATCAAAATCAAAATCAAGCCCGGCACTCAACCAAACACTCTAATTAGACTTCGAGGTCAAGGCATTAAAGACATCAATGGTTACGGCACCGGTGATTTTTATATCAGGATTATTATCAAAATCCCCACTCGCCTCAACCGTCACCAAAAACAACTTTTAAAACAACTCGATCTTTAGCCCGATACATACTATTGGCTCCATTTTTTTGTTATAATATCTCTCAACTATTAATGTGTCTTTAGATTGGGGGCTGAAAAGAGCCCCTTTTTTAATAAAAATGGACTTAAAACGACTACCAAAAACCGAATTCGCCGCCGCCGTGGCTCAAATCGCCGGAGAGCGAAACATTGAGATCCAACCCATTCTGGATTCTATTGAGTTAGGCTTAATCTCCGCCTACAAAAGAGACCAAAAAGAAAAGGGTATAGAAATTCCCGAAGATCAAGAATTTTCAGTAGAATTATCAGCCGACACGGGATCTTTCAGTGTTTTTAAGATAAGTAAAAAAGGTAAAAAGAAAGATGTTACTCCTCCGGATTTTGGTCGCATCGCCGCCCAAACCGCCAAACAAGTAATTGATCAAAAAATCAAAGAGGCCGAAAAAGACTCAGTT
>CAYQNE010000017.1:0-7737 GCA_964418875.1 uncultured Gammaproteobacteria bacterium
GTCTATATAGAATATATGATTCCTAGAGAGAAGAGAAGGGAGATAATGGAAGATCCGCCAACGGAAAGGAAGGGCAGGGGGATGCCGGTGACAGGTAAAATGCCCAGATTCATGCCAATATTTACAAACGCCTGCATCCATATTTGTAGAGTAATCCCCAGGGTGAAGAGAAATTGGGTTGTGTCGTTGGTGGAAAAGGCTTTTTTGGCCAGAGAATCAATGAGAAGGAAGTAAGCAAAAAGGATAAAGAAAGCGCCAAGAAGACCAAGTTCTTCGGTGGTGGCGGCAAAGATAAAATCGGTGTGTTTTTCCGGTAGAAATAGTAATTGTCCTTGACTGCCATTTTTATAGCCTTTGCCCCAAAAACCCCCGGAGCCGATGGCTATTTTTGACTGAATGACATTATATCCCTGACCCAGCGGATCGGATGATGGGTTTAGAAAATTAGTGATGCGCTTTTGTTGGTACGGGTGGATGAATTTTGTCCATATCAGGGGTGAAGCTAAAATTATCAATAGAAAGGCCAGTAGACTGATTTTGAAAAGTTTTTTGTTGTAAAGAACCAACGGGGAGAGTAAAAAAAGAACAGAAAGAGCGCTGCCGAGATCGGGTTGGAGCATGATGATAAAAACGGGCAGGAGATGAAGCAGTTGAGTTATTAAGCTTTGGCTATGGGCCAGATAGAGCATTAGTCCCGGTTTGACTATTTCTGACGGCTGGAAAGTGAAAAAACCCAGGTCTATCCAGCGACGAGAGCCTCTGGTGATGTTATTAAGAACAATGGGGAGGAGAAGAAGCAGACAGGAAATGATAAATATATGGAGCTTGAGAGGAGCCAATTGCTTGACGGTGAATTGTCTACCCAAAGCAAAAAGAAGAAGGCCGACAAACCAGGAAAGAAGTTGTTTGCCCAATAACTGAGGAGCAACCGAGCTGACAATCAACAGATTGATGGAAAAAAGAATTAGGAGGCTGATGGCGGTGGGAAGCCAATATTTATTGAACACGATTTATTTTACACTTTTTGGATTTTAAGAGGACTGCCTTTTTGGATACCGATGGCTAAGGTTTTTTGGAGGATTTGGGATTCGAATTTTTGGGGCCAGGTGGGGGCGGTAATTTTTATTTTGTCGTTAAGATCCAATTCTTGTTTTTTTCGTAAGTTTTGGATGCTTCTGATGAGGTTTCTGGTTTTTCCTTCGGCTTTTAACGAAGCGGTGATTTTGGTATCTAACACAACTTTATTTTTGGTTATTTTGGTGGAAAAAACTATTTTTTTGACATTGAGTTCGTTTTTGATAATGTCAGTTAATTGGCCTGAAAGTGGTTTGTAATAAAGAGTGGCTCTGGCCAACGGCTGACGAATGCTTAATTGCTTGGTTTTTCTGATCATGTTTCCTTGTTCGCAAATTTGACGGACCAGTTTCATTTGAGACAATAATTGATGGTTTATTTTTTGAGAGAGAGGGTAATGGCTTAAGTGGATTGAAGATGGGGCCTGTTTGTCGAAAGGAATAACCAAATTTTTCCAAAATTCTTCGGTAATAAACGGAATGATGGGGGCGGTGGTTTGGGAGAGTTGAACCAAACTTTGCCATAAAGTTTGTAAGGCGTTTGTATCACCTCTGACAAAGCGTTGACGGGATTGACGAATATACCAGCGAGACAAATCTTCGATGAACGGTTGAATCAGTCGAGTGGCTTGGGGAATATTGTATTTCTCTAGGGCCTGAGATGTTTCTTTGGTGAATTGATTGGTTTTGGCGGAGATCCACCGATCAAGAATATGGGGAGAGGTAATGGATTTTTTTTGAGGCGACCATTGGTGAAGTTGGGCATAGGTAATTAAATATTTGTAGCAGTTGTAAAGAGGCAAAAGAGTGGTTTTGACTTTTTCAGCGATATCTTTTTCGTCGATATTAATGTTTTCGCCCAACATAACGACACTGCTCATAAAGTAGAGGCGGAGAGCATCGCCCCCGTATTTTTGGATGACAGCCTTGGGGTCAGGATAATTTTTAAACAGCTTGCTCATTTTGCGTCCATCGGTACCCATGATGACTCCGGTAACGATGCAATTGGTGAAGGCGTTTTTACCGAAGAGGGCGTTAGAAATGGCATGAAGGGTGTAAAACCAACCACGGGTTTGGGCGATGTATTCGATAATATAATCGGCGGGAAATTCTTTATCAAATTGCTTTTTTTGTTTAAAAGGGTAGTGGCGTTCACCATAGGGCATGGATCCGGATTCAAACCAACAGTCAAGTACTTCTGGGACTCGATGAACTGTTTTTCCGCATTGATCGCACTTAATGGAGATATTGTCAATGTCGGGTTTGTGAAGATTGGTGACTTTTTGTTTTGACCTTTTCTCCAGTTCTTTGATGGATGAAGGGACGAAACGATGACCACAGGAACATTCCCAAACCGGAATAGGTGATGCCCAATAACGGGAACGAGAAAGACACCAGTGGGGGGCGGTTTTTATGCCTTGTCGGAATCGGCCATGCTTGATGTTGGCCGGTACCCAATTAATTTTTTCATTACTATCAAGCATAATTTGCCTGATTTTATCGATGTCTAAATACCAAGCGGTTTGGCCTTTGTAAATCAATGGAGTTTGGCAACGATAACAGAATGGGTAACTGTGAGTGATGGTTTCTTTTTTGAGTAAGAGTTTTCTTTTTTCCAGGTCCTTGATAATCAGGGGGTCGGCTTTTTTGACAAAGAGATGGGCGAAAGGTTTAACCCGAGAGATGATTTTGCCTTCATCGTCGATATGGTCGATGATGGATAAGTCGAGTTGTTGACCTAGAGTGGCATCCTCTTCTCCAAATTCGGGAGCAATATGAACGACACCACTGCCGTCTTCCATGGAAACAAAATCTCCGTGGTATATTTTGTAATCTTTTGAGGAAGTATCAAAATAATTGTAGAGGGGTTGGTATGGGAGGCCGAGTAGCTTTTTTCCTTTGAAGGTTTCAACTATCTCAGGCTTTTTGTCAAAAATACTTTTGATTCTTTTTTGAGCGACGATCAGTTTTTCACCTTTAAAATTGATGGTGGCGTATTTTTCATTTTTATTTACGGCCAAAGCCAGGTTGGCCGGCAGAGTCCAAGGGGTGGTGGTCCAGGCGATGATATAACGACCGTCTTTTAGTTTGAATTTTAGGTAAACGGCCGGATCTTGGACATCTTTGTAGGAGTTGTCCATGGCGATTTCAAAATTAGAAAGGGGGGTGGAACAACGAGGACAGAAGAGAGAGGTGCGCCGGCCTTTATAAATAAGGTCTTTTTTATAGAGTTGGGCAAAAACCCACATGACACTCTCCATATAGGACAGATCCATGGTTTTGTAGGAATTTTTGAAGTCAACCCAACGGCCAATATGATCAATGTACCACTCCCATTCTTGAGAGACGTTTTGGACATAGGTATAACATTCTTTAATATAGCGATCAATGCCGATTTTTTGGATATCCTTTTTGGATTTTAGACCAAGTTTTTCTTCTACTTTATTTTCGGTGGGAAGACCGTGACAATCCCAACCCCAAACTCGTTGGACTCGCTTGCCCTTCATGGTCCAATAACGGGGAATAACGTCCTTGGCAATGCTGGGTAAAAGAGTGCCGTGGTGAGGCATGCCGGTTATGAATGGTGGGCCATCGTAAAAAGTGTAAGTGTTATCGGCAGGTCGAGATTTAACTGATTGTTCAAACGTTTTTTGTTTTTTCCAAAACTTGAGAGTTTTTTCCTCCAGTTGAGGGAAATTAGGCTTGGGATCGATTGATTTGAACTTTGGCATGGGTTAATTCTATCACAGGATGGGAAGTTTTTGTGCCTGGTTTGACTACTTTTTTCTGAGGAAGGTGGGAATGTCCAGTTCGTCTACAATATCAATGCCTTCGGGAATAGGTTGATCACCCAAAATTTTTTTGATTTTTTGGCGATCGGCGGACTTGATCGGTTTTAGTAATTTGGGTGTTGGTGCCGGAGTTGTTTTTTGGGGTTGTTTTGTCGAGATTGGTTGTCTGGTTAAACGGTTGAAGGTGCTGGATTGGTCGAGACTGAAACCGGTGGCGATAAGAGTGATTTTAATTGATCCTTTAAGACCTTCTTCGATGCTAGTGCCAAATATAATATTGGCATCGGGGGCGGCGTATTGAGTAATTGTTTTGGCAGATTCTTCGATTTCGGCCATGGTCAGATCCGGTCCGCCGGTTATGTTGAGGAGGACACCTCTGGCTCCGTTGATGTCAGCTTCAATCAAAGGAGAGTCAATAGCTCTTTTTACCGCTTTTTGAGCTCGGTTTTCTCCTTTGGCCTCCCCTACTCCCATAAGGGCAGAGCCGGCATTACTCATAACCGATTTGATATCGGCGAAGTCAAGATTGATTAGACCCGGTTTGGTAATCAAATCAGCGATGGCTTTGGTGCCACGGCTGAGGACAGAATCAGCTATTTTAAAGGCTTCCAGTATGGTGGCTTTGGAGTTAACCACTTCCATAATTTTTTGGTTGGGGATGATAATGAGAGTGTCAACGTATTCTTTAAGTTGAGAGATACCTTCCAGGGCGTTGCTCATGCGGCGGGTGCCCTCGAATAAAAAGGGCTTGGTGACGGTGGCGATGGTGAGGATGTTGAATTCCTTTTTGGCAATTTTGGCGATGATGGGAGCGGCGCCGGTGCAAGTGCCTCCTCCCATGCCGCCGGTGAGAAAGACCATGTCGGTGTCTTGAAGAATTTCGCGGATTCGGTCTTGTGATTCTTCAGCGGCTTGTTGACCTATTTGAGGATTACCGCCAGAACCCAGTCCCTTGGTCAGTTTTTCTCCAAGTTGGATCTTTATAGGAGAGAGAGAATTTAGGAGAGCTTGGGAGTCAGTGTTAATGGCGATAAAGTCAACTCCGTTGATATTATCAGCATCGATCATGGAGTTGATGGCGTTATTGCCACCGCCACCGATACCGACAACCTTTATTTTGGCAAATTGGCCTGATAGTGTTTTAATTAATCCCATTTTAGGGTAACAACGGCTCTAATATTTTTTTAATGCGGGAGGTTATGTTGGTGAGGGATAGTTTTGGTTTTTGACTGGTGTTTTCCGGCTGAGTGTCGGTGTTTTGGGAATAGATAAGTAGTCCAATGGAACTGGTATGGGCCGGATTGAGAATGTTGTCAACGATACCACCGATCTTGGGCGGTTGAGCGATGCGAAGAGGTAGAGGGATGATGTGCCCACAGGCCTTGGTGGTATTGACGGTTTGACTGGCACCTCCGGTTAGCACCAGGCCGGAGGGGATATTGTTTTTGAATCCGCTATGGTCTATTTGTTGACTGATTAGACTAAAAATTTCTTCCAGGCGGGGTTTGATAATACCGGTAACGGCGGTTTGTACTGAAATTTTTTTATTGTCATCGGTTTTGATTCCCAAGTCGGACAGACTAATTTCGTCTTCGAATTTTTTGTTTTTTAGGGCTTGGTCGAGACCTATTTTGGCTTCTTGGGCATCTTTGATGGAAAGTCTGAGGCCAATGGCCAGGTCGTTGGTGATATTGTCTCCTCCCAGGGGAACAATTGATGAAAATACCGGTGAATTTTGGTGAAAAATAGTGATAGTGGTGATAGTTCCGCCGATGTCTATTAGGGCTACCCCCAATTCTTTTTCGGTGGCAGTCAGTGAGGCGGTAGAGGCGGCCAGACCGGAATAAACCAGTTGGTCAATCTGAATACCGGTGTGGTGGAAACATTTTTTTAGGTTTTTTATAGCGGGACTGGAAGCCAGGATAATATGTGATTCAAGTTCGAGGCGAACTCCGTTCATACCAATCGGATCAGTAATACCTTCTTGGCCATCAACAGTGAAAATTCTGGGAATGACATGGATTATTTCTTTTCCTGCCGGCAAGGAGATGGCCCTGGCGGCTTCAATGACTCTGTCAATGTCATTATTTTCTATTTCTCCGCCGGAATTGCTGATGGCCACAACACCTTGGGAATTGATGGATTCGATATGGGGGGCGGCAATGGTGACAGAGGCGCTGTTTATTTGAAATCCGGCCATTCTTTCAGCTGATTCAACACTTTGAGTAATGGTTTCGGCGGCTTTTTCCAGATCAATGATTTGGCCTTTTCTGAAACCATTGGTGGGGATGGAGGAAACGGCAACTATATTGAACTTGTCTTCGTCGTTGAAGTATTGTCCGACAATGGTAGTAATCTTAGAGGATCCAATGTCAATTCCTTTAACGATTTTTGAGTGTTGCATAGGGGTGTGAGTCGGTTAAATCCACTAAAGTGATTTGCTGGTCTTTTATTTTAGCTGTTTTGATAAGTTGTTGCAAAGAAGCGATTTGCCAATATGGGTCTTTTTGAGTGGAAAGAATGACTTGGCAATTGTTGGTGTGGAATTCGACTTCGTGGTAATAATTTCTGATTTGGATGCTACCGGTGTTCATCTCGGCCAAGTGGAGAGCGTGATTAAGTTGGGAATAAAAATTATTTTTGGAAGACAAAGGATTTATCTTTTGAGAAGAGGATGACATTTGATAGAGAAAGGAGAGGGTAGTAAAGATTAGACAGAAGGTTAGGAGTAAAATTTTTTTAGACAAGTTGGTGGATAAGTGTTATGATTTGAAGATTTTCGACTGCCTTGATGGATCGGTTTTGGCTGGTGTGGTTACCGGTGGATTGTTCTTGGATGTTTTTTAACAGTAGGGATGGGCTTAGTTGTTTTTGATCTATAATGATTGTTTGAGGCAGGTGTTGTTTGACCCAGACGGCGTTTTTGAGTTGTTCGTTTTGTTGGCTTTGAGGCAAGGGAATAAGGATGGCCGATTTTTTTAATTGGACAATTTCTTGACTGATGTTGGCTCCGGAGCGACCAATGATGAGATGGGAATTGTGGAGTACCCAGCCAATATCATCAAGACCAATGTACTCGGTGGGAAAATAATTTTTAATTTCGGTGGTTTGTTTTTTTATGGAAGCCAGATTGTTTTTGCCGGTGTGGTGAATAATGAGGAATTTTTTACTTAATTGGGCTAAGATGGGGAGTATGTTTTGGTTGACGGCGACAGATCCTTGGCGGCCGAGAGCGAAATAAAGAAGAGGTTTTTGGTTGATTTTGTTAATCAGGTTTTTATAGTTGGAGGTGGTTTTTTGGTATATTTGGGATCGAAGTAGGTTACCGGTAATGATAATTTTGTTTTGGAATATTTTGGCAAAAAGGCCCTGAGGAGGAGGGAAAGAAAGGGCTATTTTTCGAGCGAAGAAGGCCGATAGTCGGGTGCTAAGGCTCAGGGTTAATGTTTGTTCGTGAACGATAACGGGTATCTTTTGTAAAAAGGCGGCTATGGCTACGGGGACGGAGGTATAACCGCCAAAAGACATGACTATGTCCGGTTGGATTTTTTTTAACAGAAGGTGGGCGGTGTTGACGGCTTGGATGGTTTTGGGTGTTTGGGTAAGGATGGATTTAAATGGTTGGTGTCGGTTCAGTTTTCCGCCCGACAGTTGGTGGAATCTGTTTTTTAATTGAGGAATAATGGTTTTTTGCAGGTGGGCTTGCTGGGGTTGGGCGTGACCGATATATTCGATGTGCCAGCGGGTGCGAGGATCTTTTTTGAGTTGCCTGATTAATTCAATGGCGGGGGTAGAGTGATTTCCGGTGATGACGATGGTCTTTTTTGTCATTGACAGAGTATAACAAGGAACCTGCCTGTTTTTCGATATTG
>CAYQNE010000018.1:0-7715 GCA_964418875.1 uncultured Gammaproteobacteria bacterium
ATGGAGGGAGAAGTGGTCAGGTTGGCAAACTTTGGGGCTTTGGTGAGATTGGAGGTGGGAGTAGAGGGCTTGATTCACGTGTCTAAGTTGGTGGGAGGGGTTGAGCTGAATGAGGGGGACAAGGTGCAGGTATATATTGAGAGTGTTGATGTGGAGAGACGAAAAATTTCGTTGGGTTTGGTGGTGACGGACAAGAGCAAGGTGATATATAAGTAAGAAAACCCCGAGAAATCGGGGTTTTTTGTTGTTGGTTTTATTAGCGGTGATTTAAGGCATGGAATTTGGGGATGGTGTGTATATTTATATTCTCAATTAATGTTACCGATTTTTCTGGCTCCCTCCATAGGTGGGTCTACCAGAGGCGGGTAGGTAGGTAGGCGGACAATGATTTTACCAGTTGGAGGATTCAGCGTCGCTGTGAAAAAGGTGGTGTCGAATGATTTGGGGATTCGGGGGATGTGGGATTCTGAAGTATGTCGAAATTTAACAATTTTTGACGTTCTGAAGTAAAATAACAATATGGTGAAAGTGAAAGAGACAATTTTTGTTTGTAATAATTGTGGAAATGAATTTACTAAGTGGACAGGACAGTGCTTTGGTTGCGGCGAATGGAATAGTTTAAAAGAGGTGAAGAATTTGAAGACGGGGAAAAACAGAAAAAAGTTGGGGGCGGGGAGGAGAGAGGTAAAAGTGATTAACTTGGGTTCTGCAAAGAAGAATGGGGGAGAGAGTAGCCAGTTGTTTTCTACGGGAATATCGGAATTTGACAGGGTTTTGGGTAAAGGGATTGTTCGGGGGTCAGTAATGTTGTTTTCGGGAGAGCCGGGGGTAGGGAAAAGTACCTTATTAACCCAAGTATTGGGTAAAGTGGGCGGTTTATATGTGACAGGAGAAGAATCCCTGGAGCAAATACGGTTGAGGGTGAGGCGGTTAGGCTTGGATGAAAAAAAATTCGATATTTTAGTCAGTAATTCGTTGGATGAAATTGAGAGAGTGATGGAGAGAGTAAAAAATGTGTACAAAATAGTGGTGGTGGACTCTATTCAGGTGTTGATGTCTGATGGAACCGGGGGAGTGCCCGGTTCGATGAGTCAGTTGAGAGATTGTACTTTTAGACTGGTGGGATTGGCCAAGAGAAAGGGGTCGGCCGTTTTTATCGTGGGGCATGTAACTAAAGAGGGGAATATTGCGGGACCCAAACTTTTGGAACATATGGTAGACGTGGTGCTTCACTTTGAGGGAGAGAAGAATGGTGAACTGAGAATTTTAAGAGCGATTAAAAATCGTTTTGGGTCAAGTGAAGAAGTGGGAGTGTTTAAAATGGGAGAGAAAGGGTTGCGACAAGTGCGAGGTGACGAGGTTAATTTGGTTAGTGGTGTGGAGGAGGCGGCGGGAAGGACGGTGACGGTGGTGATGGAGGGGAGTCGACCGATGATGGTGGAAATTCAGGCTTTGGTGACGGAAAGTTTTGCGCCAATGCCAAAAAGGGGGTTTGTGGGGGTTGATTATAATCGGGGACAGATGTTGGTGGCAGTGGCACAAAAGTGCTTGGGCTTGCCGTTATACAAAAGTGATGTGTTTGTGTCGGTGATGGGAGGAATTAAGGTGACTGATACCGGAGCTGATTTGGCGGTAATTGGGGCTATTTATACTTCGTATAAAAATAAAGTCTTGCCGGCGAAGAGTGTCTTGGTGGGGGAGGTGAGTTTGGTGGGGGAGGTGAGGAAGGTGAGGTTGATGGAAAGAAGGGAGAGAGAGATAAAAGGGTTGGGGAGGAGGGTGTTTAGGATCAGGAACATAAAAGAGTTGAAACGTATCTGAAAATAACTTGATTTAGTTTTTAGCAATTACTGTTACATATTTTTTGGTTCCCTCCGGAGGCGGGCCCACTAGAGGTGGGCAGGCAGACAGGCAGGCCGGACAGGCGGGCAATGAGTTCGCGCCAGTTGGCGGATTCAGCGTCGCTGCGAAAAAGGCGAATACCGAGCGAATTGGGTTTTTATTTAGTTTTTGTTATCCACATGATGTTAAGAATGGTTTTTGGGAGTGGTTTTTGGGCTTAAAATACTATGTATATATTTATATAGGGTGGGTGTTTTTGGCGGGGTAATTTCTTATAGGGTATAGACAAGAGAAAAAAGGGGTGATATATTGGTTTTAATGATGAGATGGATAAAGAAAAAACTATCTAGTGTTTTTGGAAAGAAGAAGGGGGATAAGTGGGCGGTGAAACAATTAACAGAAATGGCTAAGTTGCGAGGTAAGTTGATAGTTATGTAGATTGAAAATTGACTATCAGCCAGAGGTTGATTTCTTTTTTATTTGCCTAAAGAAACTTAGGCAAATAAAAAAGAAACATCATTACCGATATTCTCAAAGCAGGTGGAACACGTGTAATAAATGTTTCCTTTGATATTAAGATAGAAGATTAAGGAGGGAAAGTCAAGGTTATGGCTAAGAGTAGCAGAGGGGGCAGGTCTGCTACTCTTTACCGTAATTTTGACGGTTTGGTAAAGTAGAATGCGGAAGGAGTTGGAGAGAAGCTTGTGGTGGGGTGGGTGTCGGGAAGGGGATGGGTTAATTTGATTAGGGGGGCTAAAATGTTTTGGCGGTTGACAAATGAAAGTTAAGTTCTTAAAATAGGGTAGTTTCCCAAATATTTTGTTTTTTTGTGTATAATTTTGTCTTTTTTCCATATTATTTAATTTAAATCAAGAAGATCTCCATGGCTAAAGTAAAAACAGTAAGCGAAAGTGTTTCCGGAAGTAAGGTTGGTGGCGGGAGTGACAGTAATAGGGTGGCGAGGGTGGCGACGGCAGGAGAAAAGGTGGGGGCGGTTAGGATGGTGACACCAAGAGTGGAGTCGATTAAGGGTGTTTTGGATATTATGATTGATGGTCATGGATTTGTTCGGCCCAAATTTGTGCCTAATTCTCGAGATGCTTATATTGCTCCGATGCAAATTAAGAGGTACAAGCTGAGGCCGGGAGATGTAATTGAGGGTTGGGCTAAGGCGCCGAGAGAGAATGATAAGTATTGGGGGATGGTAAAGATTGATCGGGTGTGTGGTCTGGATTTGGCGACGGCGACCAAAAGAGCCCATTTTGGGAATCTTGTTCCTATTTATGCAGAGAAGCAGGTAAAGCTGGAAACTGATTCTAAAATTTTGTCGACCAGAATTTTGGACTTGTTTTGTCCAATCGGTTTTGGTCAGCGAGGCATGGTGGTATCGCCGCCGAAGGCGGGGAAAACCATTCTCTTGAAAGAAATTGCGGCCGGAGTGACGGAAAACTACCCCAAAGTGCATTTGATGGCGGTTTTGGTGGGAGAGAGGCCGGAGGAAGTAACAGATATGGAAAGGTTTCTTAAGGGGGAGGTGGTGGCTTCCAGTTTTGACCAAAAACCGGAAGATCAGGTTTGTGCGGCAGAGATTGCCATAGAAAGGGCCAAAAGATTGGTGGAGTTGGGTAAAGACGTGTTTATGATATTCGATTCGATTACCCGACTGGCCAGGGCTTACAATTTGGCTATTCCGACCTCGGGGAGAACTTTGTCCGGCGGTTTTGACCCGGCGGCTCTGTATCCTTCCAAGCGTTTTTTTGGAGCGGCCAGAAATATTGAAAAGGGAGGTTCGTTGACGATTATCGGGACGGCGTTGGTGGAAACCGGTTCAAAAATGGATGACTTGATTTTTGAAGAATTCAAAGGGACAGGGAATATGGAATTGAGACTAGATAGGCATTTATCTGACAGGAGGATTTTTCCGGCTTTTGATATTTTAAGATCGGGTACCAGAAAAGAGGAATTGTTGTTGAACAGTGGAACCTTGTCAAAGGTGATAGCAATCAGGAGAATGTTTGATGTGGTGGGGGAACATAATGATGCGACGGAGATGATAATTAGTCAAATGGGCAAGACGAAATCCAACGATCAGTTTTTGAAGAAAGTGGGGAAAAAATAGAAAAGGATTGTCTTGTTCCCAGCAGTGGTCCCAGCCGTGGCGGGACGAGCGAGGCAAGCGTTTTGAGGTGTGCAGTTGGATTAAGGTGACGAAGTAGTGATTTTGAGATAAAATAGGAAATCGTATGATAATTTTTCATAGAAGAAAGTGGCGGAAAGAGAAGGAGAGAATGGTGGTGTTTTTAAGACTGCAGGTGTTTTTTTGGTCGGGAGCGTTGAGAATGTTTTTGGGTTGGTCGGATATTTTGAAGAGGATGGTGGTGAAGTTAATGTATCGACAGCGAGGTAGATTCTCTCAGAGTTTTGTCAATATAAGTATGGCGGGAATGGCTTTTTTGGCTATAGTTTTTTCCGGCAAAGTAGAGGAGTTGCTGGCGACGGACAAGAAAGAGTTGGGTGGGGGTGGTTATTTGCTGGTGGATGTTGGTGGAGTGGGTGGGGTCAATACTTTGATTTCCAACTTACCCAAAGGAGAAATTACAGAGTATCGGGTGATGGAGGGGGATACGGTGTCTTCAATCGCGGCCAAGTTTGGAGTGAGTATTGATACAATTATTTGGGAAAATGACTTAAAATCGGTGGATTCTATAAAGCCAAAGCAGATATTGCGAATTTTGCCGGAAATAGGAATGAGACATGTGGTAAAGCGGGGGGAGACTGTATATAGTGTGGCTAAAAAATATCAATCGGGGGCTCAAGCAATAATCGATTATCCTTTTAATACTTTTGCCGACGATGAAATTTTTTCTTTGATAGCGGGGCAGGAATTGTTTGTTCCGGATGGTATCAAGCCGAAACAGATTGTGATTGATACTCAAAGATATGTGGCTAGGACGGTGGCGCCGATTCCCGGGGTACAAGGGGAGGGTCATTTCATGTGGCCAACATCGGGGAAGATAAGTCAAGGGTATCGTTGGTATCACCGGGCGGTGGATATTGCGTCTAGGGACAGTCCTAATATTTTGGCGTCTCAGGGAGGGACGGTGGTGGCGGTGGGTTGGAGTGGTGGTTATGGAAATATGGTAACGATTGATCATGGAAATGGTTATCAAACAGTGTATGCTCATATGAAAACCGGAACTATGGTGGTGGGAGCGGGGCAGAGGGTGGTACAGGGACAAAAGTTGGGAATAATGGGGTCAACAGGAAGATCAACCGGGCCACATTTGCACTTTGAGGTGATTTCGGCGCAAGGGAAGATTAATCCGTTGACAGTGTTGAAATAGGGGGGTGGGGGTAATACCGAGTGAATTGGGGTTTTCATCAGGGGTGGATTTACTAGAGACAGGTAGGATGATAAATGGGGGAGGTTTAAATTTGGCGGAAGGGATTTGTATAAACGGATAGACGGGGAAATTGTGCGGTAAAAAGGGGATTTTATCAGTTGCCAGGGGATTGGTTTTTTGCTAATGTGAATGTATGAAAAATATATTGAAATATTATGTGGCGGGGGTAATGTTTTTGTTCCCCATATTTGTTTTACCGATAGTGATGGGGTCTTATGCTTTTGGCAAGAATTGGTTTTTGGGGGTAGCGGGATTGTTGGGGTTGTTGGTGTGGCTGGTGGAGATATTTTTGACAAAAAGAAAAGTGAAAGGGAATAAGGTTTTGACTTTTATGTTTTTGTTGGGGTTGTGGTCTTTAATTTCTTGGTTGAGGTTACCGGTGGGGGGGAGAATGAGATCTTTGATGAGTCCGATGGGCTTAGGGACGGTAGTAGTGATGTTGGTGTGGGTTTTTTTGTGGTTACAAGTAAGTGACCGGAAAGAATTTAGTCGACAATTTAAGTTTTTAAGTTGGAGTGGAGTAGTAGTGGCAGTGACGGCTTTGGCGGTTTTTATGTTGCCGGAAAATAAAATGCCGTTGCCTTGGCCTAGAGAAAACCCGTTAATTACTTTTGATTCCGGTTGGTCGGTGACAGGTTCTTTACAGTCAGAAGTGATTTTGTTTTTGTTTTTGACATTTGAATGGGTGCGGCGGCTGATGAGAAAGTTGCGATTGTCTGAAAGAGGGGGGGAGGTGGTGGGTTATATGGTGGAGGCAGTGGCAGTAGTGTTTTTTGGGTTGATGATGTTGTTGGGGGGGTATCGTATTTATAAGACGGGGTGGGTAGCAATGGACATGACCAGTGCCTGGATAGTGGCGGTGGAGTCATTGAAAAGGTCGCCGATTTTTGGAGTGGGTATGGGTAATTTTTTGCGGGCCTTTAATTTGTATCGACCGGCTTCTTATAATCTGACGCCTTATTGGTCTACCGGATTTTTGGTTTCTAGAATGGGTTTTTTGCAGATATGGACAGAGTTGGGTTTGGGGGGTTTGGTGTTGGTGTTTTTGCTGATTAGGGGGTGGTTAAGGCGAAAGGTAGATTTGAGAGGATCCAAGAAGATCGAGTTTTGGCGAGCAGGGTTGTTTTTGGCCATTTTTTTGTGTTTGCCGATGAATTTGTTGACAGTGTTTTTGTTGGCATGGTTGATGTCGACGAGAGTGTTTGAGGTGGGGGAGGGAGTTGGGTTGTTTGATGGTTTGGAATTGAGGAAGCAAGACGGTAGCAATATGAATGTGTCGATTGGTTTAAAGACGGGGTTGGCGGTGATAGTGATTGGCTTGGTGAGTTTCGGTTCTTATTGGTGGGGAAAAATTCTTTTGGGAGAGATTTATTTGAGGAGGTCTTTTGTGGCTATGGCTAAAAATGACGGAGGGGCGACCTATGATTGGCAGTTTAAGGCGATGAGAATGAATCCTAAATCGGTAGAGTATAGAAGATTTTATTCACAGACAAATTTATCTTTGGCGCAGGCCTTGTTGAATGAAGAGGGTGCCAGTGATGAAAAGAAACAGCAAGCTTCAGCTTTGGTGCAACAGGCGGTAGACGAGGCCAAGGCGGCGGTGGTTTTAGACAGAGGAGATGCGGTTGGTTGGGTTAATTTGGCGGGGATTTATAGGGCGCTGGCGGGGATGGTGGATGGGGCGGCGGATTGGAGTTTGCAGGCTTATCAACAGGCGGTGGCGTTGAATCCGATGAATTCGGCGTTGAGATTGGATTTGGGGAGCTTGTTGTTTGCGGCGGGTAGGTATGAAGAGGCGGATAGAGTGTTTGAGCAGGTAATAGTGGACAAGCAAAATTTTGCCAATGGATGGTATAACTGGGCTCATAATGCCAAAAAGATGAACAGATTGGCGGATGCGGTGGCTAGATTGTCTCAGGCGGTGGCCTTGGTGCCGGTTGATTCAGGTGATTATGAGAAAGCCAGTGATGAGTTGGCTGAATGGAAAGAAGAATTGGATGCGGCGGTGGCTGAGGCTAAGGTGGTTGAGGAAGCCAGACAAGCTGAAACGTTGAGGGCGCCGGAACCTTTACCGGTAGCGGGGAAAGAAGAACAGGTGGATGTGTCAACAGAGGAAATGGAGCCACCGGAGATGGAGCTGGTGCCGGCGGAAGAGGAAATGCCAACAGAGGAAGAAGGGATGGAGTAGAAAAAGGGGTTTATTGGTTTTGTAAATTTAGTATATATTTATCTTTCCAGGCGTCAAAGTCATCAATATCAACAAAACCATTACAACTGCCGTTACTGGCTCCGATAAAATCAGTCATCCAGTCATTTCTTTCTATGGTACCGGTACTTCCTTTTATGTATTCCGATCGCCAAAGCTCAGCTTCATTGAGGGTTCCTTGTAGGACAGGGCAGTTAGTTGGTACGGGGGTGTTGGTTGTTATTGGAGGACTAGTGGTGGGTGTGGCGGTGGGGGTTAGTTCG
>CAYQNE010000019.1:0-7695 GCA_964418875.1 uncultured Gammaproteobacteria bacterium
ACTGGGTTGTCTCCTCGGTTTCGGTATTACCGGCGGTTATTATAATCTCAAGTCCAACCAAAAAACCCCGCCACCCTCCACCACCATCCCCACCCCCATCCCTGACAATAATCATAGCCCTTCTACAGAAACCAACCCAAACACCCCCACCAATCTTCTTATCACCACTCCCGAAAATCACTCCATCGTCGACAATTCAAAACTCACTATTGAAGGCTCCACTGCTCCCCAAAGCACCATTGTTATCAACACCCCCATCGACTCCTACATCACCGATAGCGGTCAATCAGGCGACTTTAAATTAAAAGTTGACATTGAAAGCGGTTTCAACATTATCCAAATTGTTTCCATTGACTCCGAAGACAATCAATCGAAAGTAGAACTGATTATTACTTATTCCACCGCTGACATCTAAACCAATGATTTACTTATTACTTTTCTCTCTTCTATTCACCCAGCTCAATCATCCGATTCACGCCGTTAATAGTTCCACCCCCACCTCTGCCGCAGGCACTCCGCTCGAGCCAACGGCGAGCATCGGAGCAACTCCTACCACCGCTCCCCCCATCACTAACGAAAACATTCAAAAAATCCGAGAAGTTGTCCAACAAAAAGTAAAAGAAAAACTGGCCGCCATCACTTCCACGTCTACCGGCAAAAAAGCTTACATTGGCATCGTTGACAAAATCGCATCAAACAGCATCACCATTAGTCACCTTAACCAACAACATCAACTGACGGTCGGTCAAGACACTGTTTTTATTGATACTAAGCGAAACAAAACCACCCTGGAAAAAATTACTCCCGGACAAGCTGTTTTAGCCATGGGATACTTTAATGAATCACAAATTTTAGAAACAAAGCGCCTGATTATTGTCGATGCCGAATCTCTGGAAAACAAACAACACACCGTCGTCGGTAAAATCGTCGACATTTCCTCATCATCCCCCATCTTCGTCCTCGTCCCTAGTAGCGACAAGGATCTGCAATATCAAATAAAAACAGATACCAAAACTAAAATTGTTTTGAAAAATAAAACCAAACTCAAGATCAGTCAATTAGCCAACGGTCAAAAAGTCATTGTAATTTTCTCCCCCACCGCCGCCAACTCTAAAACATACTACGCCCACAAAATCATCCAACTCCCCTCCGCCACACCTACCGAAAACACGCCCACCCCCACAGACAATCAGACCACCCCAAAACCGGAAGAAGAATAACCCGATCTGTAACAGAGGAACTATCCCCTAAAACAAAACAACATCAAAGATCTCTGGCACTCTAGAAATGAGAAGACCTTGAAATTCAATCTTCAACAGGATTCTCCCTTGCTTCATTCATTATAATTTCTCTTATCATTTCCGATTTAGTCTTCTTTTCCTTTTCAGCCCGTTTTGTTATGTAATTATGGACAGGTATGGTTATAAAAAAGTTAAATTTTATTTTATCCGTTATAACAGACTCTACGAATTCAGAAATAATCCCTCTTATTGCATCAACAGATCGATACTTCCTAACTGTTAGTAACCCGTAATGATTACTGGTTAACATTACGGGTGTATTGCGTTTGTTATTTTTATTAATTAACACTAAAACCGGAATTTTTTTTCTTACGGCATAGTCTATTTGATACCCTACTGTAATGGACTCTTTTGCTATATCAGCGATTAATATATCTGACTTATCAATTAGTGAAATCTGTAAGGCATAAACACTAATTTCTCCGGATTTAATTTTACTTTCATATTTTTTTTTAAAAGTACCGTCGGCGGAAAAATGCACATAGTTTTGCCCCTTACAACCTAAAGATTCCAAATATGCGATTATTTTTTGATAGCGACTCTGGTCTTCATCCAAATTTTTAGTGGAGGCTGTAAAATAGTATTTTAAACCAATTTTTTTTGACATACATTATTCTAACACCTATACCCTACCCCCTACATCTTCGACACTAATCATAAAAACCATTACCAAAACATTAAAAATATAAACTTGACACTATAGGCCTAACAATATATACTCACCAATGAGTATATATTGTTTTGCGGTATGATTACCAAAAAAAAATATAAAAATTTATTGAAAGGTGTTTGGAATTCTGAAAAAGATACCAATAATTTTCTACATCTAACAGTAAATGAAAACCAACTTTCAGATAATGCCAACAGGCTATTATCCTCTAAATTGTCGGAGAGATATTTTTTTGGCGGCGGCGACAGCGACAGAATAATCGATTTTGGCTCATATACATTCCGTGGATTACCCGAGGTCGATAACTTAGTAAATGAGGCCAAAAAAGAACTTCTAAGAATGAGTTGTGCATCAGCCGTAAATATGAATTGCTTCTCTGGACTTCACGCAATGATGTGCGCCATCTTAGTGACATCATCTCCAGGTGATGTCATCATGTCCATTCCCTTTAATGATGGCGGCCACGCCGCGACTAAAGGCATCATCGAAAATATAGGCAGAAAGCATGTATTCGCCAAATTTGATGTTAAAAACCTAGACTTTAACTTTAAAAAAACCGTTGATCGATTTAAGGCAGCAAACGCCAAGGTTATCTATATTGACATCTCCGTCCATCTGAATTTCTTAGACATTAGAAAGCTGCGCCGTCTTCTACCCGATAATGCAATTATTATTTATGATGCCAGCCACTCTCTGGGACTGATACTGGGTGGCTGTTTCCCCTCCCCTCTCAAACAAGGTGCCGATATTGTCTGCTCTAATACCCATAAAACATTCGCCGGACCACAAAGTGGAATAATCCTTTACAAAGACAAAAAAATCGGAGAGAAAGCAAATTGGACTATCGACACCACGTTTGTATCCTCTGTTCATACGGCCAGAATAATGGCCCTATCAGCCAGCATCCTTGAACACGCCAAGTTTGGAAAAAATTACGCAAAACAAGTTATCGCCAACTCTAATGCGCTTGCCAAAATTTTAAAAAAAAGAGGATATAAATTAAGAAAATCAAACAATGGGTCTTACTCCAACAATGAACAGGTTCATCTATTTATTGACAACATAGGTGAAAGAATGGACTTATATAAAAAATTAATAACAAATAATATATCAACCAACTTCATGCAAATTCTAGGGGGGCGAACATTTGCCAGATTGGGAACCCAAGAAGTCACCAGAAGAGGTATGAAAGTAAAAGATATGGGGAAAATCGCACTATTTTTAGACCAAGCACTGCAAGGCAAAAATGTGAAAAAAGAAGTTATCAGGTTTAATGAAAAATTTCCCAATATAGCACATAGTTTTGATACACCTGTAAAGGTCAAAATTCATGAATAAACGAATAAACATCCTGATTATCGGCATGGGAAATCATGCTCAACGTATTTATATCCCCACCCTTATCAAAATGTCGAAAAACATGCCTATGTCGGTTATCGGAATTGACAAAATAGAATCTAAGCCTAATATCGAAAAAACCTTGGAAAAGAAAAAACTGAATTTAAAAACATATTTTATCAAGAACCTGTCAAACAATCTATCAAAAAAAACACAAAAATATTTGACTAAATTAGCCAAGAGTCACGATATAAACGGGGTTATCATCGCCACTCCTCCTGATTGCCACAAAACCTACGCCACCTGGGCTCTCGAAAACAATTTTCATATCTTAATGGATAAGCCCGTTACGACAAGAAAGCATTGTTCAACTAGCCAAACTCAAGCAAAAAAACTAGTCAAGGACTATAAGGAGCTTGTTGCTAAATACGAAAGTTGTTATCAACAAAAAAAGACGGTATTTATGTTAAATACTCAAAGAAGATATGAAGTAGGCTATTTGTACGTTTTTAAGTTAATTAAAGAAGCGACAGACAAATTTAATATTCCGGTTACATCAATACAGTCAATGCACGCAGATGGCGTCTGGATATTCCCTGATGAGATAGTCGAACAACACTGTCATAACTATTACAACGGAAACGGCAAATGCTCACACAGTGGATTTCATCTTTTTGACATAGTATGGCAATTTTACAGAGCAGGTTATGTAAAAAATAAATTCGCTGATTCTGCCGAAGTATTTTCCTCATTTATCGAACCAAAAGGTACTTTAACACAATTAAACCAGTCTGATTATTATAAACTTTTCGGAAAAGAATATAACAATCGCAAACGCAAAAGTGATAAACAGTTGCGACAAACTTTTGATGGCTATGGTGAAAATGATACTTTCTCGATAGTACGATTACTTAACAAGGGCGATAACGTCTGCAATATCTCTATTAATCTTATGCACAACAGTGTTTCAGAAAGAAACTGGGTGCTTCCCTCTCCGGATCTTTACAAAGGAAACGGAAGAATAAAACATCAGTCTTACTACATCCAACAAGGCCCATTTCAAAGTATTCAAATCCATAACTATCAATCAAAAAGTAAACAAGAAAAAAATAACGCTAGTGACTATGGGGTTGGAGGGAATAACCACTTTGATATCTATGTTTTTCGAAATCCAAAAATGTTTGGAGGAGATACAAAAAACTTCGCCAAATACTCATTAAATGATTTAGATATTAATAACGAACTTGATGACACCCGGCTTTATCATGAAACCGCCAAAGAGACGATAGTAAAAGAGTTCATTGATGCAATTTTGAGTAAGGTCAGGAGAAAACGTTTAAAAATAGATATTGCTACATATCAAATACCGGTACAAATAATGAGTTCAATCTATCAATCTAATGCACGATACAAAAATAAATTGAATCCGTTAGTAAAATTTAAGATCAATGAAAAAAAGTAAAGACATCTCAAGAGCCATAAAAGCAATCTCTGACGGCCTGATCGATGGCGGGTGTGTATATGCCACAAACTTTCCAGGGTTTCACAGTCATCAGATTTTTAATCAATTAGGCTGGAATCAAATATCACTTAACGAAAAAATTGCATATCAAATGGCCTTTGGAGCCAGCATGGCTGGGAAAAGAAGTGTTGTAACAATGAAAAGTGTTGGATTAAATGTCGCACTTGACGAATATTTACACAGCATTCTAAGTGGGATAAACGCTGGACTTATAATAATCTTGACAGAAGACCTGAATGGTCAATCATCTCCCGAAATTCAAGACAGTCGCCCCCTGATTGATATGTACGGAGGGTTGTGGCTTGAACCAATTTCAATTAAAAACGCATATGAATTAGCCTACAACTCGTTTGATATTTCAGAAAAACTGGACATTCCTGTTGTTATCAGACTAACAAACAGTTTTTTTAAAAGTACTGGAAAATATAGCCGAAAAAAGAAAAAAAATGGCAAAAAATTACTAGAAACAAGAAGAGACAAGTACATATCTTACTGGAAATCAAGAGATAAAAATCTAAAAAATAAAAATAAAAACATCCAATCATATGTCGAAAAAATACACCAATATAAAAAGAAAGGAAACCTAACCAGAGCAGCCATCTCGATTGGTTGTTCTAAGCCGGCATCCGATGCGAATTTAGATATTTTTAAGATTTTTACCTACCCGTTACCAATAAAAAAAATAAGAAAGTTTATTAAAGGGAAAGATAAAATAGAGGTTTACGAACAGGGTGATAATTATGCCTACAAAAAAATATTAAGCGGCATAAGCAAAGACAATCTTCATCCCCGAGCAAAGAGTAGATATGGAAAAAACATAAAGTGGAAAAAATGGACCAAGCAAGAAAAACTGTTCAAAGCCTTAAAATCAATAAAGCCAAGCTTTGTTGTGGCTGATGAAGGAACATATACAGACGACTCTCTGGACACAAGTAATGTATGTCTCTGTATGGGTAGCAGCGTTGGCATTACAATGGGGCTTTCTGACAATAGGGTTAAATATCCTTTTTGTCTAACTGGGGATACCTCCTTCTTGTTCGGCGGAATACATACAATCGTTGAAGCAATTCATAGGAACTTAAAATTTGGAATTATCGTAATCGATAACGGTGGTGCGGCATCTACAGGAGGTCAAACTTTAGCAGGAAGTATTTCCGACCTTAACAAAAATATTTCTAAAAAGATGATTAATTATAATACCGCAACAGAAAGTCAGTTTAAAAAGGCTTTCTTAAAAATGCAAAAAGACAAAAAACTATCTATCTTGTATGTCAAAATATAACAATTAAACAACTAGCATGAAAAACAAATTTGCTTTAATAACTGGGGCCGGTGGAGGAATAGGCAAAGCCACTGCCCTACTTCTAGCATCCAAAGGATGTAATTTGTATCTTTTGGATAAAGATGGAAAAAGCCTAAAGCGCCTTTATACAAAAATATCTAAAAAATATTCTGTTAAGGTAAAAATCGCCACCTGTGATGTCACTAATTCTTCCGAATTGAAAAAAATAAAAACAGGTAAAATTAACTTTATTGTTAATGTAGCTGGGTTATCAATTTTACAAACCAAAGGCATTCTCGATGAAACGGCATTTGATAAGTTGCTCCAAGTCAATCTCAAATCTGCATATCTCACATCAATGATTTATGGATATAAATCACTTAAGAAAGGTGGGGCCATAGTAAATGTAAGCTCCATAAGGGCCAGAACCGGCACCCCATCGTTCTCGTCTGGTTATGCCGCCGCCAAAGCAGGCTTAATCAACCTGACAAAGTCCCTGGCACTTGAACTTGCAGATAAGAAAATCAGGGTTAATGCTGTCGCCCCTGGACCAACTTATCCGACAAAAATGAGCCAAAACTGGAGCACAAAACTTAAAAAACAACTTACTCAAAACATCCCTTTAAAAAGATTGGCAAAACCTAAAGACATCGCTGGCGCAATCGGATTTCTATTATCTAAGCAGGCCGAATATATTACAGGTCATACATTAGACGTAAACGGTGGTTTATGGATGAATTAACTAAAAACACAAATATGCCAGTTTTTGCCCTAGAAGGGGCAGCTTTTGCTGGAAAAACTACAATACTCAACAAACTTAAGGCATCATATAGTAACAAATTTATAACAATACCTGAGGCTAGTGAATTTGTTGGCGGAGATAAACATTTTCCCAATGTCCCCTTTCGTAATTTAGAAGAAGCAAAAAAAAGTACATATTTTTTTGTTGAGGTCGAAAGATGTAGGACAAAAATGGCAAAACATTTGTATGCAAAACACCAATTACCGATTGTTATGGATCGTTCGACTTTCATTTCCTCACTATTTTTTTATCAACTACTTGGAAAAGCGGATATGCAAACAAAGAAGCTGTCTAAACAAATTTACCAACATGCTCTAGAAGTCTTTTTCAACGAAGTGGAAAAAGACAACGTCATTATCCCCTCAAAAATTATTTACTTAGAATCTAAAGATAAAAAAATATTTGACAAGAGATTATCCAGAGGTACAAAAAATGGTGTATTTACAAAATGGGAAAATGTTTCCTACCTAAATGATCTGTATAAAAAGCTTATAACTATACATTATTCAAACAGTTTGAATTTAAAACTTAAAACTAATAACACCCAAGACAATTTAAAAACAAATATTAAATTATCGACTGAAACAGATTCAAATACTTGAGTATAAAACAGAACAATTGAATCAATATTGCAATTACTATAAATTAATTTTCTCAACTTATTGTTGTGCTCGTTCTTTATGAATGTATTGGGAGTAATATATGCAATGCTTGCGCCTTCTTTGCCTATCTCAATACCTTTTTCAACTTCATCTTTAGCCGCTTTAAGCTCGGCTATTA
>CAYQNE010000020.1:0-7520 GCA_964418875.1 uncultured Gammaproteobacteria bacterium
AATTTGAACTGGTTGTTTACCTATTTTTGACATGTTAGTTAATTTGGGCAATAAGCTCGCCACCAATGTGTTTTTTGACAGCTTGGCGTTGAGACATGAGTCCTTGTGAAGTAGAAACTATAATGAGAGATTGGCTTGATTTCCCCCAAGGTAGAGAGGAAGCTTTTTCGTACCAGCGACGGCCCGGTTTGGAAAAGATTTTTACATCTTCTATGGCGGGATGACGATTAGTGTAGGTTAAATTAACCGTAATGGTCTTTTTAATTTTGCCGGCGACAGAGTAGTCGGTTATTAGCTGGTGTTTTTTGAGGATTTTGGCTAAATTCAGACAAAATTTAGAGGCTGGAGCTGTGATTGACCGCCGACCGGCCCGGTAAGCATTTTTGATTCTGATAAGAAAATCTATAGAGGTTGATTGTAGCATATGATTACCAACTAGCTTTTTTAACTCCAGGCAATGAACCGGCTTGAGCCAATTGACGGAAACAGAGACGACAGAGACCAAAAAGACGAATGTACCCGCGAGGTCGACCGCAAATCTGACAGCGATTGCGGTAACGACAACTGAATCTAAGTTTTTTTGATTCTCGAACTATCTTTGCTTTGTTGGCCATATTTATTTCTTTTTAAAGGGAAATCCTAGGGCGGATAATAACATTTTTGCCTCTTCTTTTGAAGGGGCTGATATATTTAAAGATATCTGAACTGATCGAATTTTGTTGACATTGTCTAGGTCGATCTCAGGAAAATAAGTTTGATCTCTGATGACAAAATTATAATTGCCTTGACCATCAAAAGAGTCGGTTGACATGCCCTGAAAATCCCTCAGACGGGGAAAGATGAGGTTAAATAGTTTTTCGACAAAATCATACATGCGACGACCCCGTAGAGTTACTTTGTAGGCCAGAGGCTCCCCCTGTCTTAGTTTAAAACTGGAGACTGATTTTTTGGCTCGGCAAAGCTTAGGTTTTTGTCCGGTAATGGCCATTATTTCTTTTTGAGCGTCGTCCATTAGTTGTTGGTTGTCACGAACATTGGAACAACGATAGTTAATAACTACCTTGGTCAGTCGCGGAAAAGATAGTGGGTTTTTGGTAGAACCCATTTGTTTTTTGAGTTGATCGAAGGCTATTTTTTTAATATCGGACATGTTATTTTTTGGTGGTTTTGATTTGAATAATAGAATGACATTTTTTGCAAATTCGATACTTTTGACCCGATTTATCGATCCGGTAACCAACTCTGGTGGCTTTTTTACAGTTGGGGCAAATTAGGGCCACTTTGGAAACATGAAGGGGGGCTTCCCTTTCGATAATACCACCGGATTGGTTTTGGGAGGCTTTGACGTGTTTTTTGAACATGTTGAGTCCCTTAACAACAATTTTATTTTTTTTGGGCAGACAGATAACCACCTGGCCATCTCTACCCTTATCTTTACCAATAAGCACTTTGACTTGATCTCCCTTAATTACCTTCATGTCAATAAACCTCCTTGGCCTGGGAAACTATTTGTTTATAACCCAAGTTTCTGATTTCACGAGCGACAGGGCCAAAAATGCGAGTACCACGAGGATTGTTTTGAGCATCGATAATAACACCGGCATTATCGGAAAAACGGATATGGGAACCATCAGGCCGACTGATTTCTTTTTTGGTTCTAATCATGAGCATTCTGACTTTGTCTTTCTTGGACACAATACCGTGAGGAGCGGCTTCTTTAACGGTGGCCAAAACGATATCTCCAATACTGCCGCTTTTGTGTCGAGAGCCCTTATAGACATGGATGACCATAACTCTTCTGGCACCACAGTTATCGGCTGCTTTAATCATGCTTCTTAGTTGGATCATTTTATGATTGGTGCTTGATAATTTCTAAGGTGACAAATCTTTTTAATTTACTTAAAGGGCGACATTCGGCTACCTTGACGGTATCGTTGATTTGGGCAGATAAATTATTCTCGGCGTATATTTTCTTGTTTTTCTTAACTAGTTTTCGATAAATAGGGTGACGGCTTTTGTAGCTAAGCAAAACAACTATAGTATTTTGCATTTTGTTAGAAATCACTTTACCGGTAAAAGACCGGGTAGTGTTTTTTGGGGTATTTTTATTTTTTGATGGTGTCATTTTGTTTTTGTCTTATGATGGTTAGAATTAGACTGATTTGATATTTCAACTTTTTGAAGACAGAGGTGTCTTTGAGTTGGCCACCGCCGTGTTTGATTCTGGCTTCAACCAATTGTTTTCTGATGGAAACAAGCTGTTGATTCAGTTCGGCTATATTTTTTTGATGGTAGGGCATTTTATCAGATTTTTTCATTTTTTTTGAATAATTTTGGTTTTAACCGGTAGTTTGGAGGCGGCTAACTGGAGGGCTTCAACGGCTTGATGGTGAGGTATGCCACCAACTTCGAACATAACCCGACCCGGCTTAACTACACAAACATAACCACAAACATCACCTTTGCCAGCACCGAGTGGAGCACCGGCTCCTTTTTGAGTGATAGGCTTATCCGGAAAAAGACGAATCCAAATACGACCATTTCTTTTGGTGTGATGACTGATAGCCCGACGAGCGGCCTCGATTTGATTGGCAGTTACCCAAGATCGAGTCAGGGCCTTGAGCCCATAATCCCCGAAAGAGACCAGATTACCCTTGGAATTGCCCCGCATCTTGCCTCTGAATTGTTTTCTGTATTTAGTTCGTCCGGGTTGCAACATGGTTGGTTATTTTAAACATAGATAAACTTTAACCCCAATGTAGCCCGATCTGGTCAATGAAGGACATTGGTGATAATCTATTTGAGACCGGATGGTGCTTAAGGGAACTTTACCTTGGGAAAATTTTTCACAACGACTAATTTCGGCTCCATTGATACGGCCGGCTAGTATAATTTTTACCCCTTTAGCGCCAGCGGCGATAGATTTTTCCATAGCCATATTGGCCACCCGGCGGTAAGACATACGCTTGGTCAGTTGGTAGGCAATTTTTTCAGCGATTAGTTTGGCGGATAAATCAGTGTTTTTAAATTCTTCCACTTGGATATCTATGTCTTGTTTGCGATTGTTTAAAATTTGCTGTAATTGTTTTTTGGTAGCTTGCAGTTCTTTACCGCCCCGACCAATAACTAATCCAGGACGACTGACAATGAGAATTATTTTGAGTTTTTTCCCGGATCTTTCTATTCTGATAGCTACGATACCGGCGGAATATAGCTTTTTTTGTAAAAAGTCTCTGATATTTTTGTCTTGGAGTAAGAATTTGGAGTAATTTTTCTTGTTGGCATACCAAGAAGATTGCCATTCAGGGCTGGAATCGGTAGTTTCTAATCTAAAACTGATAGGGTTTACTTTTTGTCCCATTTATTTAAGGCTTCCTTTAACTGATATAAGCAAACGGCTGTGTCTTTTTTGGATAAGGCCACGGGCGAAGCGAGAACTGTGAGATTTATCCATTCTCTTGAATTTGGGTCCATGGTCAACCATAATTTGATCAAAAACTAGGGTCTGGGGGTTTAGCCGATGATTGTTTTGGGCGTCAGCAATTAGAGATTGAACTGCCTGGGAGAGAGCTCGGGCGGAACGAGTGTTGATAAATTTAAGTTGAGTCAGGGCAGTGGAGGGGGGCAGTTTCTTGATAGTATTGGCCAAAAGGCGAAGTTTCCGGGGAGAGATTTTAACATTTTTATTGAGAAAACGGACGGTTTTTATAACAAGAGGGGTGACCGGTTTGGCCTTAGGATTGGGTTTGACGATGGTTTTTTGGTCAGTTTTTTTCATTTTTAGGTTTTTTCGATAACTCGCTTAACTACACGACCATGACCCCTAAAGCTTCTGGTAGGAGAAAATTCTCCCAGTCGATGGCCAACCATGTCTTCGGTAACATAAACATCGAGAAACTTCCGACCGTTGTGGACAGAAAAAGTTTTACCAATGAATTCCGGAGGGATTTGACTACTGCGAGCGTAAGTAACGATCGGCTTAGTGCCTTTTTGTTGTTGCACCTTTTTGAGCAGTTTGGCATCAATATAAGGACCTTTCTTGGAACTGCGAGTCATGCTATTTTCGGCGTTTAATAATTAATTTATTTGACTTTTTTTTACGATTACGAGTAATTTTACCCATAGCCGGTTTACCCCAGGGGGTTTTGGGGTGCATACCAATAGAACTACGACCCTCACCGCCACCGTGCGGATGGGAATCAGGATGTTGGGCTACGCCTCTAACGGTGGGTCTGAAACCGCGATGACGACGGTCACCGGCTTTTTTGAGTTTGATGTTAAAATGATTGGCGTTGCTTAGTTGACCAACGGTAGCTCGGCATTTAGAATTAAACATTCTTATTTCGCCAGAGGGTAATTTTACCACAGCTTTGTCTTGATCAATACTTTGAATGTAAGCGGCAGAACCGGCAGTCTTGACAATTTTAGCTCCCCGACCGGGGGAAAATTCTAAGGCATGAATGGGAATCCCCACAGGAATTTTTTTGAGAGCTAAACAGTTACCGTCCTTAACGGGAGCGGAGTCGGAATTAATGACGGTGTCCCCTACCTTAAGTTTGGCGGGAGCCAGAATGTAGGACTTGGAACCATTGACATAACAAATAAGGGCAATATTGGCGGTTCGATTGGGGTCATATTCGATGGCGAGTACCTTAGCCTCAATGTCTTTTTGGTCTCTTCTCCAGTCTATTAAACGTAAAAAGCGTTTATGTTCACCGCCGCGATGCCTGACAGAAATATGTCCCTGAGAATCACGTCCGGATTTAACTTTTTTGATGGTTTTTAGTGGATGTTTTTTGGCCATTTTATTTTATAGATAAAATTTTGATTTTTTGGTCTTTGGCGATAGAGATAATGGCTTTTTTTCGATTTGGTTTCCGAATGGATAGGCGCTTTTTCCAATCTGTTTTTAGTTTGCCTTTGACAACCATGGTTCTGACTTTGACGACAGGGACGGAAAAAAGAGACTGAAAAGCCAGTTTAATCTGATGCCGGTTGGCATTAAGACCAACCCAAAAGTGATATTTGTTATTTTCCCGATCCTGCAAAGCCTTTTCTGTAATAATGGGTTTTGAAATAACTTGATCGAGACTTTTGTGGCTCATTTGGATGATAAATTTTTAATGGCCTTTTGGGAAAAGATCAAATAGTTTTGTTGGGCTAGTCGGTAGACAGAAAGTGAGTTGAGGTTCATCAGGTTGACACCAGGCAAGTTGGAAAAGGCCCTTTTAACATTGCTGACAGGATTGGCGGTAATAATGGCCAGTTTTTTACTTTTATTCAGGGTGAGGTTGGTTTTCTTGAGTCGGGAGATAAATTTAACAGCTTGTTTGGTTTTGGGAGGTAGAGGACTAAATTTTTCAATGGCGATAATTCTTTTTTCTTTGGCAAATTGGGAAAGGATGGAGTTGAGGGCCTGCTTTTTCATCTTTTTATTTAGTTTAAGACGATAGTTTTGATCACCCCGAGGACCATGAGCTACTCCACCACCGACAAAAATAGGAGCCTTGGCGGAACCATGACGAGCTCGTCCAGTCCCTTTTTGAGCCCACATTTTTTTGGTGGTACCTCTGATTTCAGATCTGTTTTTAGTTTTGGGTCGAGCTTTTCTTTGATTGCTAAGATAAACACGAATGGATTGGGACATTAAACGAGGAGATATTTTGGCTTCGAAAATAAGGGAGGGTAGGATTATGGTACCGGTTTGCTTGGCACTGGTATTAAAAAGTTTGATTTTCATTTATTTTTTCTAGCCGGTGAAATGATAAGCCAGGAATTGATGTGACCGGGAAGAGAGCCACTGATGGTGATGGTGTGTTTGTCTTTATCGATGGAAATGACTTTTAAGTTGGCTACCGTGTGAGTGGTGACTCCGTAATGGCCAGGCATTTTTTTACCTTTGATTACCTTTCCGGGAGTCTGGGCACCAATAGATCCCGGGGCCCGGGTACGATCCGATTGTCCCCGGGTAACCGGTTGACGATGGAAGCCGTGACGCTTGATAACACCGGCAAATCCTCTACCCTTGGAAACTCCCTGGACATTAACTTTATCGTCAATGGAAAAAACGGTATCTATGGTGATTTTAGCACCTAATTGAGGGGTATTTTTATCATCAAAATCAAATTCTATAAAACCCTTAGGGGTGATGTCTAGTTTAATTTTTTTTAACTTGACTTTGGTGGGTCGATGAATATGTTTACGGTTACCATAAGCCAACTGCACGGCTTGATAACCATCTTTCTTCTTATCTTTAATTTGGGTTACCGACAAAGGTAAACAAGAACATTGGGTAACAGCCAGGCGCCTACCATCGTCCGAAAAGATACTGGACATTTTTCCTTTTTTTATAATAAATCCTGAAATCATGGTAGGAGGTTACATCTTAACTTCAATCTGGACTCCTGAGGGAAGGTCGAGATGCTGAAGACTGTCAACCGTACGTAAACTGGTATTGGCAATGACTATTAATCTTTTGTGAGTCAAAAGCTGGAAGTGCTCCCTGGCATCCTTGTCGGTATGGGGACTGGTAAGAACGGTGATTATTTTCCTGTCGGTGGGCAGAGGGATGGGGCCTTGGACTTTAGCTCCGGCGGTGACGGCGGCTTCGACGATTTTGATGGCAGCTTCATCAATGATGCGGTGATCAAAAGATTTCAGTCGGATACGAATACGGCCACCGCTAGTCATTTTATTTGATTATCTCGGTGATGGCACCGGCACCGACGGTCAGACCACCCTCGCGGAGAGCAAATCTTTGGCCGGGTTGTAAAGCAACAGCTTTGATCAGTTTAATAATAACATTGGCGTTATCACCCGGCATAACCATTTCGGTTCCTTCCATAAGGGTGGTTTCACCAGTAACATCGGTAGTTCTGATGAAAACTTGGGGGCGATAACCGGAAAATACGGGGGTGTGACGTCCACCTTCTTCTTTTTTGAGAAGATAGATTTCGGCTTTGAACTCGGTATGAGGAGTGATAGAGCCGGGTTTGGCTAAAACTTGACCTCTTTCAATGTCAGTTTTTTCGATACCACGGAGTAGAATACCAACATTGTCTCCGGCTTGGCCGTCATCGAGAATTTTGTGGAACATTTCAACCCCGGTGACTACTGACTTGGCGGTGTCACGAAGGCCGACGATTTCAATTTCTTGGCCGACTTTGATTTTTCCTTGTTCGATTCTGCCGGTGGCGACAGTACCTCGACCTTTAATGGAAAAGACGTCTTCAATCGGCATAAGGAAAGGTTTATCTAATTCTCTTTTGGGCTCGGGGATACTGTCGTCCAGAGCCTTAACCAGTTCTTTAATGGACTTAATGGCTGCTTCATCTCCGTCCATGGCTTTCAGGGCTGAGCCACGAATGATGGGAATGTCGTCGCCAGGAAACTTATATTTTTTGAGAAGTTCTCTGATTTCGGTTTCAACCAGATCTAAAAATTCGGGATCTTCAACCAGGTCAACTTTGTTTAGATAAACCACTAAGGCAGGAACGTTTACTTGTTTGGCCAAAAGAACG
>CAYQNE010000021.1:0-7500 GCA_964418875.1 uncultured Gammaproteobacteria bacterium
CCATTGCCACCGTTCTTCTATACTCCACTTTTCCTATCTCCATCCACTTCAGCCTCACTGGTTATCAAAACATCCAGTCCACATTTTTCTTGCTACTTACTTTTTTCCTCCTCACCTTTACCAGAAAAACAAAAATTCCCCCCAAAAACACCATATTTATTTTCGCCGGCATTACCGCCGGTTTAAGTATGTATTTCTATTTGTCGTCCGTCCTCATTCCGATCCTGTCTCTCACCTTTTTGTTTTATTGGTACCGAAGCCAGAAGAAAATACTTGTAAAAAACAGTCTCTCCTTTCTTCTGGGTTTTGTCCCAGCCATCGGACCATTCTTTTATCATTCCCTGACACAATACAATTTTTTAACCGGTCGCTCCTCCGCCCTCAGTCTATCAACCGACACTGCCATCACCACCAGAGAAATCATTGTCAACCAAATCACTCATTTTTTTAAAGGGTTTCACGCCGGAAGCATGAACGGGTCTGGGATGCACTATGTCAATCTACCCCTCTTTCCCAACCTCCTCGTCTTTTCGTTTTTTCTGCTTGGTTTTTTTTATGCCTTATTTAAATGGAAAAAGAAAGGACATTTAGAGCTCCTGGCCATATTTTGTTGCACCAGTCTTACCGGAGGGTTGTTAACAGAAGCTCCACCTGCTCCTCAAAGACTAATCCACCTTTTCCCCCTATCTATAATCTTTGTAGTTCTGGGGATTAATTTGTTGTTCAAGTCATCTAAAAAAGCCAAATTGCCTTACGTCCTAATCATTCTCCTACTTTTTGGTCTTAACATTTTTTCATTCCTTACTCAGAACATCCTTCAAAATAAAGAAATTCTCAAACCAGAATATTTCTTCTATAAATATTATTCTCAGCATTCTTACAATTATCCTGTGTATGCCCATATCCCTAAACACTTTCTGCCACAGATTTATTTCCACTCAAAAGGAAAAATTGATCCGCAATTCATTCATTCTTCACCTGAATTTCTTTCCGTCGCCAAACCGTTTTTATTTTTGACAGATCAAAATGGTCTAAATTTTTTAGACAAAAATCCCTCATTAGAATTTACCCAACTGGACTGGAATCATCCGGAAAAACATTTGACAGGGTACCAGTTATTCCTGGTTGGCAACTCTCCTTAATTTCACCCTCCTCATGCTATTATCATCTCATGTCCAGTGCCGTTTTCATCGAAAAAACCTCCTCCAAAACCATCTTCAGAGACTATGCCCGTCTGTTAAAAAATTTCCCCAGACCTCGAGACACTCCTTCCATCATTAAGCTTAACCTTTCCTGGACCAAATTTTACCCGGCGGTCTCTACCCCTCCTTGGCATTTTGAGGCCATCCTCCGCTGGTTGATTGATTCTGGTGTTAGTCCCAAAAACATTATTCCCGTTGAAAATAAAACTGTTGTCACCAAAGTTAAACAAGGGGCTCAAAATCATGCTTGGGACAAAGTGGCCAAAAAATACCGCGTCAAAATTCACTATCTTACTGAAGAAAAATACGTCAAATACCAACCCAAAGCCAAGATGCTGGTTTTAGACAAAATTTTTCCGGATGGTATCTTGCTCCCTGAAATAATTATGGGTAAACCCTTAATTACTCTTTGTACTCTCAAGTCTCATGTTTTTACCACCACCACCGGCTCCATCAAAAATTATTTTGGCATGTTAAATACTAAGCGCCATTACTGCCACCGTTATATTCATCAAGCTATTGTTGATCTTCTGGCCATTCAAAAGGAACTCCACCCCAACATAATTGCCAGCATGGACGGTTCTGTCGTCGGTTTTGGTCCCGGCCCCCGAGCCATGAAATGGAAACCTGCTAATTTGATTTTGGCCAGTCACGACCAAGTCGCTCTCGATGCCACTGCCGCCAAAATCATTGGTTTCAATCCCCGAACCATCAAATATCTCACTCTTAGTGACAAACTGGCTTTGGGTGATATCAACCCCAAAATTGTCGGTCTCAAAAAATTACCTAATCTAAAAGTTGGGTTCAAGGTTGACACCCTTGCTTCTCGAGGTCAAAAATTAATTTATGGCTGTTTTCCCCAATGGTTGGAAAATTTACTCCTTCATTCTTTTATTACCCCCTGGTCTTATACCGCCTCTAACCTTTATCATGATACTTACTGGTACAATTTCGTCGGCCAACCCCGCCTTCGAACATATTTTCAATCAGACTGGGGTCAATTATTTAAATTTTATCTAAATGATCAGAAATAAAATCCTTTTTTGGCAACCCCGCCGCGACTTTTTTTCTTCACTTTCTTCTTTTCCCCTTGGTCACTCTGTTTTAGTTATTAGCAACTATCTAATCTGGATACTTTTCATTATTATCTCCTTTCTGCTTATCAAATTTAAACCAAATATATTTTTTCAACTCCTTATCGCTTCTATCCTAAGTGAACTAGTCGAAAAATATCTTAAAACTAAACGTCTTTGGCTCCGTCCTTTTTACCAAAAAAAACACCTCACCCCCAAGGGTCTTATTAAGACATGGTACTCCAATGGCTCCTTTCCTTCTGGGCACACTATCAAAACTGTTTTCTTTTATCTGTTTATTATCCAATATTCCGCCTTTTCTCCCATAGCCTACCTCCTCTTTACTGTTCCACTTATCGTCTTCAGAGTCATCTCCGGTTTTCATTATCCCATTGATGTCCTTGGTGCCATGCCTATCGGTTATCTTATTTGGCTATTTACTCACCAATTGAATTCACCACAATTCCTCATTGATATAATACAAGGCATACTCAAATGTTTACCGATCTGAAACATATTGCCTTTTGGTGGCTGACACTCTTCTCTTTGGGCTGTCTTTCCTGGCCCCTCGTTTTTCTTGTTTTTAAAAAGTTTTGGGACAAAGGTTACATTTTTTCCAAAATAGTCTCTCTGGCCTTACTTACGTATATAATTTTTGTCTTAAGTGTTTATAAGTTTTTACCCTTTACCAATCCATCAATTTTCGCCGTCATTTTGTTTGTCATTTTAGCTAATTTTTACTATCTCTCTCGTGGTAAAAACTTTCTTACTTTCAAAAAAACTATCCAAAAAAACTACCCAACCTTCATTGCCGAGGAATTAATCTTTCTGCTCATTCTTGCCCTCTGGTCTTATGTTCGTGGTTTTGCTCCCAACATTGAAGGTCTGGAAAAATTTATGGACTGGGGTTTTGTCAACTCAGTTCTGAGAACTCGTTTCATGCCACCCGCCGATATGTGGTTTGCCGGCCAACCCATCAATTATTATTATTTTGGCCATCTCATCTTTACTTTAATCACCAAAGTCTCTCAAATACCTTCTACTATTACTTACAATCTTTCCATTGCCACTGTTTGCGCCCTCACCTTTGTCAGTGGTTTCAGCCTGACCTCTAATCTGATTTTTTCTTACATCAAAAAAATAAATTTTCGTCAGATTATTTTACCGGCCCTTCTTTCCGCCCTTTTACTGACTTTTGGCGGTAATCTTCACGCTGTTTATAAAATCGCCAAAATTAATATCAAAAATAACGATCGCCTCCTTCTCACCCCCACCGCCATCAGGGAAGCCTCACAATCCTATTGGTACCCTGACGCCACCAGATTCATCGGCGCCGATCCGGTTACCGAAGACAAGACCATCCACGAATTTCCCCTTTACAGTTTTGTAGTAGCCGATCTTCATGGCCACATGAACGATATTCCCCTGGTTCTTTGCTTCGTTGCCTTTCTTTTCGCCTCCTTTTTGATGGCCTCCAACTCTCTTATCACTTGGAGATTGTTCCTTCCCTCCGCTCTTATTTTATCTATCGCTTTTATGACCAACGCCTGGGATTTCGCTGTCTACGGTCTCTTTTTCGGTCTTTCCACCTTATTTATCAATCTAAAACGACACCGACCAACAATTGCCTTGGTCAAAACTCTAGTCAATGGTCTGCTGGTTATTCTTTTTTGGTATCTTTTCACCTTGCCCTTTTCTCTCAATTTCCAACCCATGACCGAGGGTTTGCGTCTTTCCGATGCCCGTTCTCCTCTTTATCAATTATTTATTCTGCATGGTGGTTTTTGGCTCATCAATCTTCCCATCATCTATATTTTTATCCGCCTCAAAAAATCAAAAATCAACCTTTCTGATATTTTTGTCCTAGCCCTAGTCGTTACCGCCACTCTACTGATCATCTTCCCTGAAGTCGCCTATCTAAAAGACATTTATATCTACCAGCACCGTCGTAGCAATACTATGTTTAAATTAGTCTATCAGGCCTTTATTATGTACTCCCTGTCGGCCGGTTATGTTTTGGTCCGGTTGACCGGTTTGCTTCGTTCACCCTTCAAGTTTATTTATAAATTCATCTTTCTTTTAGTTTTTGCCGCCCATCTTATTTATCCCTACTTTGCCGTTAAATCTTACTATGGTCTCAAGCAATACCAAGGTCTCTGGGGTCTTGATTTCCTCCAGTCCTCTTATCCCGATAATCTGGCCGCCATTGAATGGATTAATCAAAATATTCCCGGCCAGCCGGTCATGCTGGAAGCGGTGGGGGACAGTTATACCACTTATAATCAAGTTTCCTCCGCTACCGGTTTACCCACCGTCGTTGGCTGGATTGTTCATGAGTGGTTATGGCGAGGTGGTTACGATCAACCTGCCGCCCGTCAGGCCGACGTGGCCCAAATTTATCAAAGTAACGATCCCGATCAGGTTCGCCGTTTATTGCAGAAATATGCCGTTGCCTATATTTTTGTCGGTGACAAAGAAGTGGAAAAATACCCCGACCTTAATCAGGACAATTTTGTCAAACTTAATTTCCCCATTGTGGCCCAATTCGGCCAAACCAAAATATACAAAGTCCCACGGTAGATATGCCAGACATTTTATCCGGTCTCAATCCGGCCCAGAAAAAAGCCGTCACTCATCGAGGCTCACCTCTATTGGTTTTAGCCGGTGCCGGCTCCGGCAAAACCCGAGTCCTGACTCATCGAGCCGCCTATTTTGTCAAACAAGGTCTAGCCACCCCCAGCCAAATTCTGCTTCTCACCTTTACCAACAAAGCCGCCAACGAAATGAAACAAAGGATGATGCGACTTTCACCTGCCATGAAGCAAAACCAGCAACTCTTTGCTGGTACCTTTCATTCTTTTTGTTGCCGCCTACTTCGTATCGACGGTCACCATATTGGCATCCCTCCCAATTTTGTTATTTACGACAGTGGTGATCAGGAGTCCCTCATCAAAACCATCTTGTTCGATGTTGGTCTTGGTCGTCAAGAATTCAAACCCAAACCGCTTCTCTATTTTATTAATGACGCCAAAAATAATTTTCAAACCCCGACAGACCCCTATCTTGACAATACCGGTTTTTGGAAAAGTCAGGCCGCCAAGATATATAAAATTTACCAGCAGAAACTTGATGAATTTCATGCTTTAGACTTTTCTGATCTTTTGTTCAAAACCTTGGAGCTTTTTCAAAAACACCCAAAAATTTTAAAAAAATATCAAAATAAATACCCTTTCGTTTTGGTTGACGAGTATCAAGATACCAACAAAATTCAATATATGTTGACCAAGCTCTTGGCCCAACAAGATCGTCAAATCACCGCTGTCGGCGATGCTTCTCAAGCCATTTATGGTTGGCGGGGGGCCGATTTCACTAATCTAAAAAGTTTTACCGCTGATTTCAAAAATACCACCGTCATTAATCTGGAGCAAAATTATCGTTCTACTCAAATCATTCTAAACGCCGCCAATGCCGTTATTAGCAAAAACTCCGGCCATCCCATTTTAAAACTTTTTACTATCAAAAAGTCTCCCGACAAAATTAAAATCTATCAAGCCGAATCCGAAATTGCCGAGGCTGATTTTATCGCCGAGAAGATTGATTTTATTCATCACAATCTTCACATTCCGCTAAAAAATATGGCCGTTCTTTACCGCATGAACGCCCAATCACGCACCCTAGAAGAGTCTTTTTTGCGCCACTCCATTCCCTATGTTCTTCTGGGTGGTACCAGGTTTTATGAAAGAGCCGAAATCAAAGACATCTTGTCCATGCTTCGTTTTGCCATCGATCCCGACGATCAAGTATCATTCAATCGCATCAAAAAAACTTTAGGAGTTCGTCGCCTCCGTCGTTTTGATACCCAGCTTCAGAGTATGGACTTGTCTCAATTAACCTCTCTCCAGATTTTGGAGTCTTTGGTAGTTCATTCCGGTTACCTGGAAAAATTCAAATCACAGGATGCCGACGATCAGCGTCGTGTTGAAAACATTAAGGAACTAAAATCAGTCGCCACTACTTTTCCCAACCTTATGGATTTTTTGGAAAATGTGGCCCTGGTCCAACAGGAATATTCTCTCCAAGAAAAAAACAAGAAAAAAGATTCTAAATCCGGAGTTCGTCTGATGACCCTGCATGGTTCCAAGGGGTTGGAATTTGAAGTAGTCTTTTTGGTCGGTTTTGAGGAGGGGATTCTGCCTCACTCCAATTGCCTGCTTGACCCGGATCAGGTCGAAGAAGAGCGCCGTCTTTGTTATGTTGGTATTACTCGAGCCAAAGACCACCTTTATATCAGCTATGCCTCCAATCGCTTGTATTTTGGCAAATCTTCCATGGGTGAACCCAGCCGTTTCTTGTCTGACATCCCCAATAGCCTGACCGAGTTTGAGCAGCCCATCAGTATTGTCCGTGACTATCGTTCACCCCGCAACGGCTGGGGTCGACCTCGTAACGACTGGAACCGTTCCCACTCCTCCTCCGACTCTGACTTAATCTACGACCCTGATATATACTAACTTAACCCATGATTACCCGACTTCTCTATTCCAAAGAAAAAAAATCATACAACAAAATTATTCGTCATCCGGTTCAAACCTGGCAATGGGGTGATTTTCAGGCTAATCAGGGACACCAAGTTTTTCGTCTGGGTGTTTTTGATAAAGATAAAATAGTTTCGGCTTATACTGTCTCTTTCCATCGTCTTCCCAAAACCTCCTATACCATTGGTACTGTTCTTCGTGGTCCCCGCATTAATGCCGCCATGCTGTCTGCTGTCAAAAAACTGGCCAAACAACAAAATGCTATTTTTGTTAAATTTGAACCGGATGTCATCCATAAGAAATTTTCTTCTTCGGGCCAAGTTTCCATTATTAATTCCTTGCCCCATTTTAAAGATCTGTACCTCTCTCCCAAGGTAGCTTTTTACCCCCACTCTTACATCATCGACTTGACCCAATCAGAAGATCAACTTTTAGCCGCCATGCGACCCAAAACTCGCTACAACACCAGGGTGGCCAATCGCTACGGTGTCAAAATTTCTCACCAAAATACTCCGACTGCTTTTCAAAAATACCTCGACCTGATTTTTGACACTACCGTTCGCCAGGGTTTTTATTTACATGACCGTCAATACCACCAAGACCAATGGCGTTTGCTAAAAAAAACTGATATGCCCCGCTTAATGCTGGCCTCCTATCAAAACCACACCCTTTCGGCTTTTATGCTTTTCA
>CAYQNE010000022.1:0-7465 GCA_964418875.1 uncultured Gammaproteobacteria bacterium
TGTCAGCCACAAAAACAGTGACGGGAATATTATGACGGGCGGCGGAAATCAAATGACTGAGACCTTCACCATAGAGACCACCGTCACCACCAAAACAACAAACGGTTAATTTGGGATTAGCCATTTTGACTCCGGTGGCAATGGGGACCACTCGACCGTGAAGCGTATGGAGACCATATGTTTTTAGAAAATCAGCCATGTTGCCGGAACAACCAATGTCATGACAAACGACTAGTTGGTGGGGTTTTAATTTTAGCGAGACAAAAGCCTTTTTGAGGGCGGCTAGAAATAAAAAATTACCACAACCAGGACACCAGGTAGGGGGGATGTTAGTATTGAAATCTTTTATGTTTAGTGACAAATTTTTTAATAAACTATAATTTTTTTAATTTTGAGACTAGTTCTTCAGGAAAGAAGGGGCGACCATCAAATTTTAGTATCTGATGGTCAGGGTTAAAATCGAATTGAGACTTGAGTAGTTGGGTAAGTTGACCGCTCTGGTTGTTTTCGACAACAATTACTTTTTTAAAAGGCCGAATTAATAGTTTTAGATTGGGGTTAATCGGCCAGAGAGTGCGGAGATGGAGGAGAGCAAATGACTTTTTGTCTTTGACTTGACTCAAGGCCTGTAAAATCGGTCCCTTGGTGGAACCCCAGCTAATAATCAGTTTTTTGGCGGAAGGAGAGCCGAGAAAAATTGGTTGAGGACAAAGTTTGAGGGCGGTGGTTAATTTTTGGGCTCGTTTTTGGCGCATTTTGATGACCGTATCTATGTCTTCGGTGGAAAAACCAAGCTGATCGTGTTCGTAACTGTTGGCGATAAATTCACCACCGATAACTCCGGGAAGAGTGCGGGGGGAGATGCCGTCTCTGACAGACCAATTGTATCGTTTGAAATTGGCTGGAGTTTTTGACAAGATTTTTCCTAATTTTATTTTGGTTTTGATGGTGGAAAGGTCTTTAAGGCCGACTGATGACTCGGCAATAAACTTATCTGAAAGGACAATAATCGGGGTTTGGAGTTGGGCGGCTAGATTGAGAGACACAGCCCCCATGTCAAAAGAGTCTTGTTGGTCACTGGCGGCTAAAACCACTTTGGGAAAATCTCCGTGACCAGCGCGAATGGCATAGAGAAGATCTGCTTGTGATGTCCAGGTAGGCATGCCACTGGCCGGACCGGGGCGAGAAACTAGGTAAAAAACGACGCCTATTTCGGCGGCGCCACAAAAACTGATGGTTTCGTTCATGAGAGCAAAACCGCCACCGGAAGTGCCAACGGCAGAACGAGCTCCGGCAAAAGCGGCTCCGGCGGCCAAAGAGGCGGCGGCAATCTCGTCTTCAGGATGAACGACGCTGAGGTGATGGTCCCTTTGCAGCAAGGCCAAGGTGTGAAGAACACCTGATGATGGAGTCATGGGATAGGCGGCGTAAAAGTTACCCCCACCCTGGATAAAGCCCCAAGAAAAGGCCTGATTACCGTCGTAAAGTTTCTGATTTCTAACGGATGATGGAGGGCTCAGTTTAATTGTTTTATCGGCTAAATTGTTTTTGGCATAGTCCAGGCCAAAATTAAAGGCTTTAAGGTTGGAAGTAAAAAAATTTGGATATTGCGTTTTTATAAGTTGGCGACAAATTTTTTTGTCTAAGTTAAACAAGAAGGCAGTAATGCCAAGACAAATAATGTTGGATACTTTAGGTGACAGTTGATCTAGGGGTAAATTTTGGGGAGTGAAAACAAGAGTTTTGGAATGAAACTCGGATTGATGCTGTTGGTGATGGTGGGGAGCCAAGGAAAAAAATAGGTCGACCGTTTGGTTGACGGCGTAAATTTTTTGAGGAGAAAAACTGAGTTGGTAAGTATTATGTCCACCGCGGACTAAAGAAGGGTATTCGGAATAATCGAGAAGATTAAAGCCGTGAGCCAGTAAAGTTTTTGAGAGAAGCATGCCGCCGGATTTGATACCCATACCGGCCGGACCGGTAATTTTGATGGTAATGGGTTTTGGTGACATGATGCTATTTTACTACAGTTGAATGAAAGGAAAAGAGTGGTTGGCAATTGAATTAATCAAAAATGGTCGAATTTGCCTATTGTAACGGTTGATTAAACGATTATAATGTATTTATTCTTCCAATATTGGTTGTTGTGGGAGTTTTTATGTTCAAAATTTTATCCAGATTCTACCAGTTTTTGGTCTTTAAGCCACTCTTGTTTGGTTGGTTTGTAGTGGTGTTATTGATAACTATCGTAGCGGAAAATATCAATCCATATTTTTACAAACTCTTGGTTGATGCAATTCCAAGCCAAGATTATGGAGAGCTAATGAGGGTAATGACTTTATATGTGGGATTGATAATCACTTCGAATTTGGTTAGTAGTTATTCATTTTTCCTGGGTAACAAAATCTTGATTCCGGCAGCCAGAGAGGCCAGAATAAGAATTTTTCGATATATTCAAGATTTGGATTTTGCTTTTCATGTTGACAAAAATACAGGATCATTAATTAGTGCTTTCAAAAGGGGTGATGGGGCTTTCTTCGAGATGTTTTTTGTGCTTCATTATGACATCTTGAACGTTATGGGGAGTTTGGTGGTGGTCTTGTTTTTCTTTTCCAAAGTGTCAATGAACCTTTTGCCAGTAATGATGATTCTATTTGCAATTAATGTGTTTTTAAGTTTGTTTTTAATCAGAATTAATCTGTTTAGAAGAGCTAAAATGAACGCGGCGGAAGATAAGGTTTCAGGAATTATTACTGATAATTTATTAAATTATGAAACGGTTAAGTTTTTTGCTCAAGAAGAAAAGGAAGAAAAACGGTTAAGATTTGATTTTATAGATTGGACCGAAAAGATCTGGTCTTTTGTCAATAGTTTTAGAATGATGGATGTAACCACAGGAACTGTGTCGGCAATTGGCATGTTTCTGGTATTTCAAATAGCCATAAAAAAGCTGGTGGCTAGAGAGATTAGTACCGGAGATTTCGTAATGGTAACAGGATTCATCACTAGTTTTTATTACCGTTTTTTTAGACTGACCAGCCAAATGAGACGAATTGCTAAGCACTATATTGACTTAAAACGGTATTTTGGAGTTTTAGATAATGAAATTGCAGTTAAGGACCCGGTAACCCCGATACGAGTTAAGCATGTTGAAGGGAATATAGATTTTAATAAAGTATCTTTCTCTTATCCAGGTAATAAAAGGGGGGTGTTGTCGAAGATTGATTTATCGATTAAACAGGGAGAGTCGGTGGCTTTGGTGGGTCGATCAGGAGCGGGTAAGTCGACAATTGTTAAATTATTGTTGAGATTTTATGATGTCAAACGAGGAGAAATAAAGGTGGATGGGGTGGATATTAAAAAAATGACCAAATCGGATTTAAGAACTTTTATCGGAGTGGTGCCACAAGAGCCAATTTTGTTTAACAATACGATTGCCTTTAATATTGGTTACGGAAAAGGGAAGGCCAAACTAAAGGAAATTAAAAAGGCGGCTAAAATGGCTAATTTGGATGAATTTGTCAATGAATTACCTAAAAAATATAAGACGGAAGTGGGGGAAAGAGGGATAAAGTTATCGGGAGGCCAAAAACAAAGATTGGCCATCGCCAGAGCTTTGTTGGTTAATCCACCAATTATTGTTTTTGATGAGGCCACTAGCAATTTGGATTCGGAGTCGGAAAAAGAGATACAGAAAGCTTTGTGGGGGGTGGCTGAAAACAGGACAATGATAATCATTGCTCATCGATTTTCTACCATTATAAGGGCTGATAGGATTGTGGTGATGGATAAGGGTCAAATCGTAGAGACAGGAACTCACCAAGATTTGGTCAATTACAAAGAAGGAATATATAGAAAATTATGGGAGTTGCAGATTAAGGGGAAGTTGGAAAAAGATGAAGGTGGCTTGTTGACAAAAAGTTAGAATTGTTTTTTGAACGGATCTACAAAAATAAGTCTTTGAAGCCAGTATTTAATAATTTGCCAATTAAATATCCATTGCCACTTGGTAATTCCCCTGCTGGCAAGGAAGGTTTTGTCTTTGCTTTTATTTAGTTTGTGTTCGTGAATTGTTTTAGCTTTTGGATTGCAAACAATATTGTAACCGATAAGATGTAAGAACCAAGCATATTCTGCATCTTCACCTCCAAATAAACTTTCGTTAAAGGGCCTTTTTCGCCAAGTTTTTTCCCTGATGGCACAACAACCACCGGCAAAATTAAAAACTTTTTCTCTTGTTATGTCGTTTCCAAATTGATATCCAAACATATTGACTCCCATAAGAAATGTTGGTTTAACAGAATATTTGGTTAGCTTTTTGGGAAATCTCTCTGCTGGCCAGAAATCTGGGTAACCATAACCCTTTCTGCCCGTAATCGTATATACACCATAGACTCCACCGGTTTCTGGATCTCTAAAAGGCCTGGTTATCTGATTGAGCCAATTTTTGCCTATCGGGATCACATCACCAGAGAGTCTTATCAAATATTTGCCTTTGGCTTTTTGAGCTCCGACATTAAAAGCTTTGGCAAAATTGAATGTTTTGGGTTTGATCTTTAGCAATTGAACTGGAAGAGATTTAACATATTTCCTGGCACCATCAGTTGAACCAGAATCTACCACTATAACTTCATATTCTCCTTTAAGATTTTGGTCGAGTAAAACCGGTAACGATTTTTGAAGAATATTTTTTTGGTTTTTGGTGATAATGATGACAGAGATTTTCATATTTTGTAATATTTTTTTCTTTTTAATTTCTCAGGTAAAAGAGATTTGGTGGTATATTTCTGATAACCCTTACCGTAACCCAAGTCTTTCGTTAACTCTGTTGGAGCATTGCGAAGCTCTAGTGGAATGGGTAGGTTGCCGTGTTGCTTAACATCGGCTTGGGCGGCGCGGAGAGCATTGTAGGCAGAGCGGTTTTTGGGTGATTTGGCCAGATAGACAACACCGTGAACCAGACTGATGGCACATTCGGGGTAACCGATTTTGGTAACGGCTTCAAAAACTTGATTGGCTAGCATGAGAGCGGAAGAGTTGGCAATACCAATGTCTTCGGAAGCAAAGATTATCATGCGACGGGCAATGAATTTGGGGTCTTCACCGGCTTCGACCATACGGGCTAAATAGTAAACGGAGGCGTCGATATTGGAGGCACGCATGGATTTGATGAAAGCGGAGATGGTGTTGTAGTGTTCCTCGCCTTTTTTATCGAAACGAAGAAAAGAGTTTTGCAAAGTGGATTTTAGAGCCTTAACAGTTAGCTTGCTGTATAAAGTGTGGGCGTTATCCAGCATGGTAATGGCCTGACGAGCGTCACCATTAGCCATTTGGATTAACCAGTTTTTGGCTTTGGTTGATATTTTGTGTTTGAGTTTTTTGGCGGTACGAGTAATAATTTTACCCATTTCCGAATCAGAAAGTTCTTTTAAGACAAAAACGCGACAACGGGAAAGGAGCGGAGAGATAATCTCGAAGCTGGGATTTTCGGTGGTGGCTCCGATTAAGATGAGGCGACCGGTTTCAACAAAAGGTAACAGATAGTCCTGTTGGACCTTGTTGAAACGATGAATTTCGTCGAGAAATAAAACCGTTTTGATTAGGGTGGTATTCTGTGGTTGAGGAGATTCGACTATTTTTCTGACATCGGCCTTACCGGCCGAAACAGCTGAAAGCTGATGAATTTGAGAACCGGATTCTTTGGCCAGAATACGAGCCAAGGTGGTTTTACCGACTCCGGGTGGACCCCAAAAAATCATGGAAAAAATGGTTTTGTTTTCAATGGCGATACGAAGAGGTTTATCCGGTCCAACCAAATGTTGTTGACCGATAAATTCATCAAGATTCCGGGGGCGGAGAGAGACGGCAAGGGGAACTGAAGAAAGAGACATGGATAAATAATAGCACACACCCGAAGAAAGGGCGAAGAAGGTTTATTTTTGTTGCTTTTTGTTAATAAAGCGGAGCAAAAAGATTAGAGGAATGAGAAGAGGTAGATAGACGGCGGACCAGATGATCAAACTACCAAAGGAACGGAAGTTACTGATAAGTGAGCGGACGGCGGTTTTAAAGACTACTTGAGGCCTCCAGGCTTGATCGGGAGCATAGGGCAATGATAATTCGTCGGTGCTGAGATAAATAGTGATTTGAGACAGTTGGGCTGATTGCTCCAGATATTTTTGTTGACCCTTGATGGAGTCTATCTGAGCCTGAAGATTGGTTAATTCGCGCTGGACATTAAGAAGGTCGGCAACGGCGGTGGCTTGATCGAGAATTTGTTCATACTTGACCTTGGTTTTATTTAAAATGTCTAGACGAGCCTTGAGATCTTGAAATTGGTCGGTAACATCACGACCGGTGACGGATTGGGAAACTACCTTGACGGAAAACTCTTTAAAGGTATCCATGGCACTGGCAACTTTATCCTGAGGAACGCGGACGGAAATAGATCCGGTGGCGACTGATTCCGGTTGGGAGAGGTGAGAGTTGATTAAAAAGCCGCCTAAATTTTCGGTAGCGGTTTGAATTTGGCTGATAACAACAGAAACATCTTTGACCAATAAAGAAAGGCCGCTGGTGGTGATAACCAAGCGATCGGGAGAATCGGAAGGTGGAGATTGGGATCCCGGAATGGGCATAATGGATCTAGTGGCACCGTCAAAAGCGGGAGAGGAAATAGCCATTTCACCAGCACTCCGGAAACTATTTTTACTTATGGGTGAATAGAGAGAAATTTTTTCTTTTACCAGTAGGAAGGAGACGACAATTAAAAGGGAGATTTGCCAATTTTTTTTGAGCCAATTGATCATGTGTATAAAGTTTATCATATAATTGTGTATGCGGAAGAAAATTTGGCTGGTGTTGGGATCGGCTTTGGCATTAAGGTTAATATCCTTGAATCAATCTTTGTGGCTGGATGAAGCTATAACTGCCAGGGTAGTGAGGCAATATGGCTTGGGTGAAATTGTGAAGATGTTTTCGGTAGTCGATTTTCATCCGCCATTGTATTATTGGATATTAAAGTTATGGACGGGTGTGTTGGGACTGGGGGAAATAAGTTTGAGAATGCCGTCGGTGGTTTTTGGGGTGATAACGGTATGGTTGGTGTATCAACTGGGTAAAGAAATAAAAAATGAGAAGACAGGGTTGGGAGCGGGGATACTAACAGCGGTTAATCCCCTATTGATTTATTATTCACAAGAAGCGCGGATGTATAGTTTGGCGGTGATGTGGTTGACGGCAGCGGTGCTATATTTTTTTAAGATAGAAAAGAAGGAAAGTCGGTCAAATATAGTTTTGTTTAATCTGTTTGGCTTTTTGGCATTGGTAAGTTTTTACGGATCGATATTTTTGATAGTAACTATGTTGGCCTGGTGGTTGGTAAAGAAAAAGTGGCAATTGTTAACAAAAACGGGTTGGGGGCTGGCAATAGCCATGGGAGCGATGGGACCACTTTTAATAAAAC
>CAYQNE010000023.1:0-7381 GCA_964418875.1 uncultured Gammaproteobacteria bacterium
AAAGAGTTATTAATTAAAGGTGGTGCGTTTCGAATGCGAATGTAGCAATTACTTTAAATTAGTGCTAAAATTTAACCAATGAAAATTATAAAAAAATGTTGAACTTTGGCAGAGGTAGGGGTTTTGGCCGTGGCGGTGGTCGAGGTAGAATGGGTGGATCTCAACAAGCTGGACCATCTGGAACTTGTATTTGTACCAACCCTGACTGTAAACATCAAACATCTCATCAGCAGGGGATTCCCTGTTATCAGTCAAAATGTCCCAAGTGCGGCAGTCCCATGATCCGTCAATAAAAAAAATGAAAATCGCTATTGCCTCCACCGACCAAAAATTAACCGCCAAAGTGGACCAAAGATTTGGTCGTTGTCCTTATTTTTTGATTGTCAACACTAAAGATCAAAAACTTGAAATCTTAAAAAATACTGCCGTCCGTGCTTCTCGAGGGGTAGGAATTTCCGCCGCTCAATTAATAACCGACCAAAAGGTTCAAGCCATTATCGCCGGCAATTTTGGCCCCAATGCAATTAGAGTGCTACAAACCAGCGGGATTAAACTATTTACCGCTAGTCAGTCAACCAGCATTGATAAGGCCATTAGTCAGTTGAAAAAAGGTAACCTAAAACAAGTCACAGCAGATACAATCTAAAAACCGACAAAGACAATGGTAACAGAGAATAAACTTAAAAAGGGCCAAAGACTAACCGAAAAAGCCGCTATTTTAGAAACAGGCTTAGCCGGGGCCAAGGCAATTGTCGGACTTTCTTCCGGCAGTATGGCTCTTATTTCCGACGCCATCCATAGCGGTTCCGATCTTCTAACTATTTTTACCTCTTGGCTTGGTCTAAAAATTGCTCAAAAAAAACCCGATAAAAATTTCCCCTATGGTTACTATAAAGCAGAAAATCTAGGAACCCTTCTCATTTCTTTTTTCATATTTCTAGCTGCTGGTAAAATGATGGTGGAAGGATACTCTCACTTATTCACTTTTTCCGCCGTCAAACTGCCATTTTTAGCCCTGGCCGTGTCTTTAGTCGATGCTATAATCTTATTTTTCTTTGGTCGATACGAAGTCAAAATCGGCCACCAAATCAATTCACAAAGTTTAATTGCTATGGGATCGGAGAACAGGACTCATCTTTTCTCTTCCAGTGCTGTTTTCATCGGCACTTTGGCCGCTTACTACCACATCCCTTATCTGGAAGGGATCATTATTATCATCATTTCTTTTCTTATCTTGCAAATCGGTTTTTCTTCAACTAAACAAGCCTTGTTTTCCTTAATGGATGTCAGTCCGGGGAGAGAAATCGAAAATAAAGTTATTGCTATCATCAAAAGAACACCTGGGGTGGAAGATTTTTTTGATCTGCGTCTGAGAAAAACCGGGCCTTTTGTCTATGGTCAAGTCAAAATTGCTGTTAGAAAATCTGTCAATGTGAACCAGTCTCATCAAATTGCCGACGAAATCGAAGGAAAAATCAAAAAGAAAGTTACCGTCATCAACTCATTTGCTATCCATATCGAGCCGTTTCAAACTGATTTTCACCACTTGGTCATTCCTGTTAAGCAAAAAACAAATCTATCTGTCAAGTTAGCTCCACGTTTCGGTCGAGCCCCTTATTTCCTCTTTGTTAATCTTCAATCAAATAAAGTCAAAGGGTTTTATTTTTTAGCCAATCCTCACAAAAAACAATCAGCTAAAGCGGGTCTATTTGCTTCCAAATTAATTATAAAACAAAAAAGTGGTGTTTTAATTACTCCCCAAATTGGCGAAATCGCCTTTCATGCGCTTCACAACTATCTTGTCGATATTTATCAAAGCCAAGGCCAAAACGCTAAACAAACAATCAATTATTTTATTAAGAAAAAACTAATCCCATTAAAAACACCAAAAGAATCAAACAAATAGCTGTTACCGGCGGTAAAGGTGGAGTCGGTAAGTCTACCGTAGCCATTTTACTAGCCAATCAGTTATCGTCGACACAAAAGATAGTTTTAGTCGATGCCGATGTAGAATGTCCCAATGATTATCTTTTGCTCAACCAAAAGTTATCTTCAAAACCCGTTAAAAAAATTTTTGCCAAATTTCCGGTTCTAGACAAAATAAAATGTCATCGTTGTGGTCTTTGTGCCGAAAAATGCCGATTCAACGCTATTTTTGCTCCCAAAGATAAATACCCTATTTTTCTTCACCAACTTTGTGCTAACTGTGGTTTGTGTTGGAATCTTTGTCCCTTTAACGCCATTAAAGTAAAAAAGAAAATCATCGGCCAAGTTTTTGCCAATAAAATAAATGATAATTTTTATTTAATTACAGGTCAGACTGTTGGTATCGTTGACGAAACTGGTCCGGTTGTCAGACAGACCCGCCGCTACGCTCTAAAACTGGCTCAAGAATTAAAAACAAACAAAGTCATAATCGACACTGCCCCGGGTACTCACTGTAATGTCATCAATGCCCTTTTAGGAGCAGATGAAAGTCTGGCGGTTACCGAGCCTACGCCTTTGGGAGCCCACGACCTAAAATTAATTTTAGCCCTATGTAAAAAACTGAAAATTCCCGCCAAAATCGTTTTAAACCAGTCGGATTTAGGCGACGAGAAACTAATTCCCAATGTTCACTACCGGATTCCCTATTCAAAAAAAATCAGCCAAGCCTATTTTAAGGGTAAATTAAATCAATTAAATCTTAAAAAATTACTTTTACCATGAACAGTATCAAAATTGTCGTTGCTTCCGGCAAGGGCGGAGTCGGCAAATCCATGCTGGCCTCTACTTTGGCCATGCTTTTTAGTCTCAAGCGGTCAATAGTTGCCATTGATGCCGATGTTGATGCCCCCAATTTATCTTTATGGTTAGGTGGAATAAAAAAATGGGATAAAATAAAAAGAATCTCTGTTTCGGAAAAAGCTGTTGCCATCAAAAAAAAATGCCCGGATTGCCAAAAGTGTATTGATATCTGTCAGTTCGGAGCCCTGAGTCTAAAAAATAATCAACTAAAAATTAATCCCTTTTTATGTGAAGGTTGTGGCGCCTGCCAGGAAGTCTGTCCTCCCGGGACAATAAAAATGAGAAAAGTAACTAACGGTGAGATCATGGTCAAAAACAATATCTTTGGTTTCCCTCTAATTTCCGCCCAGCTTTACCCCGGGCAAACCAGCTCCGGTAAAATTGTTGACGAAATCAAAAAACAAGCCCAAGATTTTAAAAGTCAGGTAGCTATTATTGACAGTCCTGCCGGCACTTCTTGTCCCGTTATTTCGGCTATCAATGGTGCCGATTTTGCCATTTTAATAACAGAACCCACCCCGGCCGGTTTTACCGATTTGAAAAGAGTTTTAAAAATAGTCGACCATTTCAAAATCCCCTGGGCCCTAGTAGTTAACAAATGGAATATGAACATTCCACAAAGTCGGCTGATAATTAGTTGGGCTGATACTCATTTTTTGGGCAAAATATCCTATGATCAAAAAATCTTCAAAGCCATTGCTAATTTCCGACCAATTCTAAAAACCAATCTTCTTGTTAAAAGAGAAATCAACCAAATTTTTATCAAACTACTCAAAAAATTACCACCAGTCAATAAAAAATTGTTATAATCAATCATGGATAGGGCTCATCTAATTCTCTTCGTTTTAGCTCTCACCTTTGTCGCCATATTCAGTTTTTCTGCCGGCAAACTCGACAGGCCACCTTCTCCTCCTTCTCCTACCCCCTCAGCCAGTCCTTCCGCTGTCCCTGTCACTCCGACACCAGAACCGGTGGTAACTCAAGCCATTTCTCCTCCTCTCACTTCTCCCACTCTTTCTCCTGTTCCGACACCGACTGCCACCAATTGGCAAACTTACACCAACCCTAACTATAATTACTCCCTGAATTACCCCGACCCTTGTCTTTCCGGCCCTCTTCCCGGCTATTGCAAACAAGATCCACCCGACCAAAGACCGCCGGAATGTCTTTGTTTTCTCAACGGCACTGATCCCGACAGCTTGATCATCCAAACTTACACTGGTGTTTCTCCCAATCTGACTCTGGCCACTTTTTCCCTCTCTCATCTTTCCACCCTCGCCTATAATCCTCCAGCCGGCACTGACTTGATTACCTGGCTCAATGCCAATTTTTCTTTTCAAAACATTCCCCCCGCTACCAATATCCAAATAGATGGTCTTCCTGCCGCCGAAGTTTACACCCCCCAATCACCCGGCGCTTATTCTCAAAAAGATGTCTATTTTCTCCAAAATGATCTGCTTTTTCACATCAGCATGGTGGATGTAGACAATCAAGCCAACCAGGATCTCTATAATCAAATCTTATCTTCTCTGATATTCAACTAACTTATCATTCCTCTTCTTTCTGTCTCCTCCCTTTTTTTCTCTGTAATAAAAACTTGTCTCCTCTTGTATTAATTACTAGACGATGGTTTCAACCAATCATCGTCTTTAATAATTTAAGCAAAAGGTGGTGAATATCAAAATGAATAAGAAAAAAATAGCATTAAGCATTACGGCTTTAGTTCTGGCCGGCTCAGTTTTAGCTCCCGCCGTCCAAGCCTACCGAGGTGAAGTCGGCCTTCCGGGTCCGAACTGTACTCCTGAAAGGCAAGAACTTATGCTTCAAGCATTTGACAACAATGACTACAACGCCTGGAAAGAGCAAATGCAAGGAAAAGGTCGGGTTACTCAAGTTGTCAACCAAGACAACTTCTCCCGTTTTGCTGAGGCTCACAAATTGGCCCAAGAGGGCAAAACCGATGAAGCCAAGGCTATCAGGGCCGAACTTGGTTTAGACCAAGGTCAGAAAAGAGGCAACGGTAATGGTTCCGGTAGATGGAATCGTTAAGCCAAACCGATTACCCGCTTATACTCCTACTTCTACGTGGGAGTTTAAGCATGAAATAATTCATCCCATCTTAGTGTAGAATACTCTATCTCAGTCAAGATTCAAGCCGTATGAAATTCAAAAAAGAACATTATATTATCCTGATTATTCAAATCACCGAAGTTTTAGGTTTCTCCCTCATTCTCCCTTTCCTGCCTCTTTACGCCAAAGACTTGGGTGCCTCTCCTCTTGTTATTGGTTTGATCCCCGCCAGTTTTTCTCTCCTCCAATTTTTTTCCGCCCCCATCATGGGTCGTCTCTCTGACAGATATGGCCGCAAACCATTGCTGATCATATCCCAAATTTCCACCCTTATAGGTTTCGTTGTTCTCGGTTTTGCTGATAGTCTCTGCCTCATTTTTCTTTCCCGGGCTATTGACGGCTTGTTTGGTAGTAATTTTACTATCGCTCAGGCTTATTTATCTGATACTTCCACCAAAAAAGACCGCAGTAAAATATTTGCCATTTCCGGCATCGCCTTCTCCGTCGGCTTTCTCATCGGTCCGGCCATTGGCGGGTATTTGTCCCGCTTCAATTACGGTCTGGCCGCCTTTCTGGCCGCCGCCATCAGTTTGGTTACCATCCTCCTTACCATCTTCCTCCTAAAAGAAACCGTCACCGTCAAAAAACAGTTCAAATTTAATTTCAATCAGATAATTAATCTCAAGGCTTTCTCTACCTATTTTACTACTCCTAAACTCAGACCCAAATTACTCTAATTTTTTTCCTTTGTTTCGGCCCATGCCATTTGGACTGGCACCATGCCTCTTTTTGCCAATCTAAAATTTAATCTCAAATCGGATATTATTGGTTTCGGTCTTACCTATGTTGGCTTTATCAATATCTTACTTCGCGCTGTTTTTTTTGGCAAAATAATCAATCGTTTCGGTGAGAATAAAATGAAAATTGTTGGTCTTTTTTCCCTGTTAACCGCCTTTATTCTCCTAACTTTTATCAACAATTCTTGGCTTCTCTTACTTGTTCTTACCTTTTTTGCTTTTGGTGGCAGTTTTGTTCGTCCCATTCTCACCGCCAACATTTCCCGATCCGTTTCACACCAACAACAAGGCACTATTCTTGGTGTCACCAGCTCTCTTCAGAGTCTTAGCCAAATCATCGGCCCCATTTTAGGAGGTTTTATTTTGACCAACTTTTCTCCCAATAGCTTAGGGGTTGTTTCCTTTTTTATTCTTCTCTTTGCCCTCATCTTAGCTTTCAAGAATCAAAAATCCCCCTCTCAGGTCAGTTAGCCTCTCAACACTTTCTTCATCCTCAACTGCGTCATTGCCACCGTTTGAACCATTGTCACCGCCAACCCCAGTACCACCGCCACTCGCCACGACCTGATTCCCATTCCCAACTGACTGGCTCCTCTAGCCACCAACCAGAAACCCACCACATTAACTAGACAAGAGACCCCGATCCACTCTTTGCCACTTAGTTTTTTCTTTTTTTTCTTTATCTGTTCTCGTATGACTGGTAAAGCAAAAGCACTAATCATTGCTACAGTTCCCATGCTGTGAATTATTGCCCAGTTTCTCGATATACCCCAAGTTCCCAAGACAACTTGGTTTGGAAATAATATATTCGCCAATGTCAGCACTATGACATTGACTACAAAAAACACAAAATAACTGATTACTACTTTCATCGGTCGTAATTTAAACTACTAACTACTTGCAGTCTAACAAAAATATTCCCCTTGTTGCTTGTGATAATTACCCCAACAGCAGGAATTGCTTAAAAGCCAGATAAGACGAATAAATATCGCCTTTGTGAGCTACTTCAAAAGGAGCATGCATATTAAACAGGGCCACTCCGGCATCAACCACATCCATATTATGTTGAGAGAAAAAAACCGCCACCGTCCCTCCTCCTCTAAAATCCACCTTACCCATTCCCGAAGCTGCCTGCCAAATAATCTCTTTATTACTGTTCCAAATTTTCCTGATTTTAGCCAAATATTCAGCCGAAGCCTCATTACTGCCACCCTTGCCTCTGCCGGCGGTATATTTTTCCAACACCACCCCGCCTCCCATTCGGACCGCCGTAATCGGATCGGACACATCGGCAAAATGAGGGTCAAAGGCCGCTGCTACATCGACCGAAATAGCCGCCGAAACAGCCAAACAATCACGCAGTTGGTTTTCATTGAACTTACCCGTTTCCGCCGCCAACAGTGAGGCTACAAAATCTTTCGAAAAAGAAGAAATGGCTCCGGTGTTACCATAAGAGCCTATTTCTTCCCGGTCAAGTAATATTACCACCGTAGTCTTATTGGGATTTCTCACACTTAAAGCCGCCTCCACCGAAGCGTAAGCCCCCACTCGATCGTCTTGGCCATAGGCCGCAATCATCGACGAATCAAAACCCACATCTCTGGCCGGACCGATAGGAACAATTTCCAAATCAGCGCTAATCAGATCTTCTTCAATAATATTATATTTTTTATTTAAGATCTTAAGAATGTTATTTTTAACCCTATCTTTACCCTTTTTATTCTTAC
>CAYQNE010000024.1:0-7374 GCA_964418875.1 uncultured Gammaproteobacteria bacterium
GTCGGGGGTTTGGCCGTTAATGGTGGCAACAAGGATTCGGATGGTTTAATAAAAGGAAGGGGTTTTGGAGTGGAAGATAAGGGTGGTTTAGACAATGGTGAGTTGATGATTGGTGAAGGGGAAATAGGCTCGACTGGCTTAGGGGGAGGGTAAGGTGTAGTGATTGTTGCAACAGGGGTTGGTGGCGGGTGTGAAAGGGGCTCAGTCGGCTTGGAGGAAGAGTTGGGAGTGGTGGGTAGTGACACCGAGGGAGCGGGTGGTGGGGGTGAAGGGGGAGTAACAGGTTTTGGAGGTAGCGGAGGGGAGGATGGACTAAGTGTCTTTGATGAATATTTGTTTAAAACGGATTGATAGGGAGATGAGGACGAATTATCGTTATTGTCAGGCATATTAATAACTATCTCATTTTAAAATTAGTGTGTCAATTTCTGTTTTGACAATGTTGCAATTTTTATGCGGAAAGGTATGATGATGGTAGATGAAAAAAGTTTTAGTGATGTTTTTATTGTTGTTTCTGGGTTTTCGTAAACAGGTTCAGGCGGGTGGTTTTAATCTAAAATCAATTGGGGATGTAAGTACCGAAGGTCGGCAAATTTCTCATTGGTGGTATTCCGGATTACAACCGATACTAAGCGGTGAAGCCCTGCCGGGAAGCGAGGTGACTATAACTATAGATGAAATAGTGCGACAAATTAATGCCGATTCGGACGGTAATTGGAACTTTTCCGGAGAAACGATTTTGGCGGCAGGAGATCATAGCGTAAAACTAGAAAGTGGAGGGTCAATAATTAGTTTTACTTTAACCTTGGGGTCAGAGAATGTTGATTGGGAGGCAGTGGGGGCCGGGGCAGGAGAGAGCCTGCCGGCGGTAGGAGTGGTGTCTCCAACTTTATTTTTGTTAACGGGAGGGTTGATGGCGATGTTGTCTGCTAAAATTGGCGGTGGTGGGAAAAAGAAAAAAAATCTACATTAAGACTTTTGGTTGTATTCAAAACAGGGCCGATTCGGAGAGGATAAGAGCATTTTATTGGAATAAGGGTTATGATCTGGTGCAGAAGTGGAAAGAGACCGATCTGGTAATAATAAATAGTTGTATAGTGCGGCAATCGGCGGAAAACAGGGTGTATGGTCTGATTAATAATATCGATAAATACAGGAAGGCGACGGGGAAAAGGACAAAAATAGTGTTAACCGGTTGTTTAGTGGGGTTGAGGGGTAAAAAAATAAAAGAAAAGCTTCCACAAGTTGACATTTTACCTATAAGTGAAATCAGTGACCAGATTAAACCGCTGAGAGATGGGGAGCAAGCGGCTTTGATTCCCATCAGTGCCGGTTGCGACAATTTTTGCTCCTATTGTATTGTCCCCTACGCCAGAGGCAGAGAGAGATCAAGAAAGAAAGAAGAGATTTTGGCGGAAGTGGACCGAGCCATTGAGGAGGGGTTTTGGCGAGTGATTTTGATTGGTCAAAATGTTAATTCTTATGGAAAGGGCCAATTTGCCGACTTGTTGGAGACGGTAGCCAAAAAGAAGCTAAAAAAGGTTTCTTTTGTCAGCAGTAACCCGTGGGATTTTTCCGATGAATTAATAGAAGTAATAGCCCGATACAAAAATATCGACAGATTAATTCATTTACCCTTGCAATCAGGAGATGATGGAATATTAAAAAAGATGAGTCGGCCATATACGGCCAAACAATATTTAAGACTGGTGGAGAAAATTAGGCAAAAAGTTGATGGAGTCAGGTTTAGCACCGACATACTAATCGGCTTTCCGGAGGAGAGTCTGGGAGCGTTTGAGAATACAGTCAAGATGTGTCGAAAAGTCGGCTTTGAGCTGGCTTATCTGAATAAATATTCTCCCCGACCGGGAACGGTATCCGCCAAACTATATCAGGATAATGTGCCCTGGAAAGAAAAACAACGACGATGGCGGAAATTAAATGACTTGATTAACAAAAAGTTATCTTAAGTATTTCTGGATGTTTTGTTGGTGGTCTTGATAGTTTTTAGCGTAATACATGTGGCCGTCGTTACCGGTCAGATAATAGAGATAGTCGGAGTCGGTGGGATGGAAAGCGGCAGTGAGAGAATCCAGGCTGGGGTTGCAGATGGGAGCCGGGGGTAATCCCCTATTCTGATAGGTATTGTAGGCTGAATTTATCTTGAGATCAGTGGAAGTGGGTGATTGCCAGTATTTTTGAGGAGAAATTCGGGAATCACGAGTATATTGAACGGTGGCGTCAACCTGAAGACCCATGCCTATATTGAAGCGATTGAGGAGAATGCCGGCGACCAGACGGCGATTTTGACTGGATTTAGCTTCACGCTCCAACAAAGAAGCCAAAATAATAGTTTGAGAATCATCAAGATCGGTGGTCTGGTTTTGCTTGGCTTGGGCCAACTTTTTATCAAAATTTTTCTTAACTAAACCAAGTAGCTGGTCAAGACTATAGTCGGAAGGAACCAGATAGCTGTCGGGGAAAATATAACCTTCTTGACCGGAAACGGCTGAGAGAAAATCTGCGGGGGTAAAAGATACTTGGTCCGGAAGATTGAGGGCGATTTCTTCCAGTCGCCAACCTTCTTGAATTTTTAGCCAAAAGTCGTGACTGCCTCCTTGAGACAATTTATCGATGACTTGGCGGGTTGAAAGCGAGGGGGAAAGTTTAAAGCCCCCCATCTGAAGGCTTTTGTTTAATCCCATCAGGTAGGAATAGACAATAAAAACATGCTGTTGGCGGATGAGGCGGTTTTTTTGGAGGCGACGGGCAATAGTGGCCAAGCCATCACCCCGATTTATGACAAAAGTAACAGTCGAAGTATCGTGACCGGGCGGTGAAAGATTGATCAGAAAAAAACCGGAAAGAAAAAGGAGGGGGAGCAGAAGGGCCAATAAAAACTTTTTCATCAAATTTCGTCAAAAAGAGCTCGACGATAGGAATTTTTCTTTAGTTGGTGAATAAAAATGCGACCACAACGACAAGTAACGGTCGTCTTACCCCTAACTTTCTTGTTTTTACCCCGGGACAGAGGCGTACCACAACTACCGCAACGACCTTGAGAAATCAGCCAAGCTTGTACCGGAGATATCAGGTTTTTGAACATAGTTTTATTAAAAGTTAACAATTATAATTATACTTGAACTCTGGATAAAATGACAGCGGCGGCAATAGAGTCAATTCGTTTTTTATAGTTTTTTTGTTTGCTTCGGTTATTTTTGAAAATCTCGTCAGCTTCTATGGTAGAAACCGCTTCTTCAACGGTAATTATGGGTATCGGGGTACTGTTTTTGAGTTGACTAACAAATAGTTTGGTGGCATCAGCGAATTTTCCCTCAGAAATACCGATATAAATTCGATTGACCCGGTGTTGATGGGACAGGGCTTTAATCACCGAGATAAGTGACTTGTCGTTGGGGATAGTTTTTAGAGGAGAAATAATGCCTTTGACGGACAGGGCCAAACCGACCCTCTTACTGCCATAGTCAATAGATAAAAGATTCATGGAAAAGATTTTAGATTAAAAATCAATAATGCGGGCCCGGATAATGAGACGGCGCAAGTAGGTACCGGGGGGAGAACAAGTAATAATGGTAAGATAGCGACCGTCAAAGCGCTGTTCCAGAACGGAAAGATCGGTGGGTTGAACTTCAAACATTTCTTCGATTAGGTATCGATAGGCAACATTGTCATAATTGAGCAAGACTTCATCGCCTTGTTTGAGTTTAAAAAGAGTGGAAAAAATGGTTAAGTAGGATTTGGGATTAAAGAATTGGGGAAGGACGGAATGGCCAAAAATAACGGTGTTGCCCAGTTGGCCGGGAAGGGCTGTTTGGGGGTATTGGATAAGACTCTTTTTAAGATCCATGCTACCGACACTAACAACGGCGTTGTTTATTTTTAGCTTGGGAATGGAAAGTAAATACGACTGAACTTGGTGGCTGGATAAAATTTTTTTATCATCCGAAGATGTGTCTACGTCAACAAACCAGTTGGACAGTTGAGTGTAGTCGGTGTTAACGCTACCCAGGACACTGTGGGAACGGTTATAGAAATTGGTAGAAAGAGGATTGATGATTTTATTAAATTTGGTGGCGTATTTTAATTGATACCTGAGAATAGGAAAAACAGCCGAGAAAAACAGGAGTATGCCTGAAACAAAAAAAAGGCCGGCAAAGCGTTTTTTCTTTTTGGAGCCGGGTATAAGGCTTTTTTTAATCCGGGGCAGGCTGGTGTTTTTTTTGACGTAGAGGTAACTCACGGTGATTCGGTTTTAATGGTGATGGTGATGTTTTTGGGCCTAAAAGGAAGAGGGGTGAAGCGACCAAGAAAGGGTAGGTTGATCTTTATATTATAATTATAAGCCCGGGGGAGAGTTTGTTTGATAATTTGATCGGTTTTTTTGGTTGATTTCCCCGATATGGCTTTTTTGAATTGATCAATATCGAGGGATGGCAAAGACTGGCCCTGAATGGCTAGGGAGCCAGAGGCAGTATCGGGGTCAATTCTATCAATAGTAAAGTTAAAGTCAAACCGGTCGGGATCAATTTGACTGTCAGAAAAATTTTCTTCGGAAGAGAGTAACGCCTTAATGATGGCTTCTTTCTGCCCCGGTTGGAGAGAAAAGACTGTAATGGTGGTGATGGCGGAAGCGGTAATTTCATCGACGGCTTCGCCTATTTCCCGACTATAGTCAATGCGTCCGGTATTTATTTTTACGGTTTGCATGACAACATGATCCAGTTGATCGGTTTGATGGTCAACATTTTGATCAACTGAATTTTTTATTGCCTGGTTTATTTTTTGTTTGAGAAGATCCTTATCTTCTTGACTAACGGCTCTAACTTCTTCTTTGGTACCACCGCTAAAATCTTCTAAGGTTTTGGCGATAAGTAGATCTGACGAAAAATCATCAAAGTTAAGTTGTGTGTCTTTGTCAATGTTGTATTCAGATCCAATATCAAGGGCGACAATAGAGGCCTTGGTCTGACCTAATGTAATGATGCCCTGGTCCAGATCAGAACTACTGGGAGCCACTTGAACCGGATTGATCAGTTGAAATTTCTTACCGGTGGAATCAGTCAACGAGTTGTCTTTATCTAGTTTTTGGGCTTGGGCTTGTTTATTATAAATCTTGATTTCGCCGGTAGCTGGCTGGCCGATGATTTTAATCCCGGTGGTGGCCGTAGTAACAGAAGAATCGAAAGTGAAGGAGTTTTTCCGAACCGGAATCAGACGATGATCAACATCAAAAGAGTCTATGGTGGCATCCATAGTGATATCCACTTGTTTGTCAAAGGAATATGGAGTAATGAAAATGGTTAATTGGGCTTGGGAAAAAAGAAAAGGGAACAGTATCAGAAGAGGCGAAAGAGCCAAGAGGAAAAGTCCAAATGATCGATTCGGTCGGGGTATTTTGAATTTGAGGCGGCGACGGGGTCGAGATGGGGTGGTTTCCAGAGAAGTTTGGGGCAAAGGAGGGGGAAGTGGTGGCGGTGGTGGCGACGATGGCGGGGTCAAGGGAAGAGGGGGGGGCAAAGGAGCAGTTGAGGCGCCAAAGCCGAGATCGGCGGGGTCGATTTCTTCAAGTTGGTTGTCTGGACTGATGGGAAATTCGGTGTCAGCGGTCGGATGGGGCAAGTCGGAAGGAGAAGACGGAGAAGATTCCGGTTGAGAGGCGGGATCGATTTGACGGGCGATGACTTGAGTATAGATGCCTAAAACCTTACTTTGGTTATAGGGGCTAATTTGGGGAATGTGTAAAAATACTTTAGTGTCTTTTTGGTTGGTCCAAGAATAAGAATTAAGATTATCAATAACGGAATCGGTGTAGGAGCCAAAAACAATGATTTGGGGGGGCAAAACGGTGTCTTTTTTAATTTCCAGTAACATGGAATACAAAACCGAGGGGCTAAAGGGTGGGGAATAATTCTTAAAAAGTCGGAGTTTAACTTTACCTAAATAAACAAGAGACAAAGAGGCAGTTTTTGGGTCAAGGTGGAGAAGAATGAAACTGGAGGGAAAGCCGTCTTTTTGATTAACGGCTTCGGCAATGGCTTCATCGTTGGCAATAAAACCCAAGGGTTGCAATTTGAGTTTTTTACAGGTCGACTCAATCAGATCAAATTTGGACGAAGTGATTTTGCCATCGGCACTAACCCAAAAGGGAGGTAAAATAAAGGTTACAGCGGAAGGTTCCTGAGACAAGTCGAGTGAGGCTTGTTGGGAGGCGGAAGACAGAGACTTATCAATGGCGTTGATAAAAGAGGCAGGGGAAGAGGACGACCAGGATTGAGAGGGGCCGGTGGAAATAATGGAATACCCAGTATCTTTGACGCCAACCAGACAAACCGTCAGATCGGAGTCTTGGACAGAAATTAACCAAAAATTTTTAACAGCCATACCTTAAGCATACTATATTTTGATTTAGTTGTACTAAAATCTTACTGAAAAACCGCATAAAGGCGGCGTTTACCGGAACCGGAGGACTCTTGTTTGGTGATTTTGACGGGGGACAGTTTGCCGGTATTGGTGACGTGGGGACCGGTACATATTTCAGTGGAAAAATTTCCAATTGAATAGACAGAAACGACAGGGGGGTATTTGGTCTCAAAAAGTGCCAAAGGGGATAATTTTTTGGCCTTTCCCAAAGGCATATTTTTTGAGGTGACCGGCAAAGCGGATTGAATTTTTTGGTTAACCAGGTTTTGGACTTGGTCGATCTGGGGCTGACTGAGTTTTTGAGGATGAGTGAAGTCAAAGCGGAGGCGCTCGGCGGTGATGTTGGAGCTGGCCTGTTTGACGTGGTTGCCCAAAACCTGTCGAAGGGATGAGTGCAGAAGATGAGTGGCGGTGTGATATTTGGCAATAATGGCAGAGTCATCGGCTAAACCTGACTTGAATTTACCGGAGGAAAGAGTGCGGGAAAGTTTGGCATGGGCTTGTCTGGCTTGATTGAATTGACTGGCAAAATCAGATTCCAGTTTGTATTTTTCCTTGTTGGCTTCTTCTTGAATCAATTCTAAGGGAAAACCGAAGCTTTGGTAGAGATTGAAAGCGTTTAGGCCGGAGAGGTTTTTGTTTTCAATCAGTTTGGCAATTTCTTTTAGTCCCCTATCCAATGTCGAACTAAATTTTTGCTCTTCCTGACTTAAAACTGTTTTAATTTTTTTAGTGTTAAAGTCATAATCACCAGCATAATTTTTCTTATTATTAATAACTGTTTGGGCCAGAGTGGCGATAAAACTATTTTTGATTCCCAAGTCTTTGGCTTGAACGATAGCCCGACGAACGAGACGGCGAAGAACATAGCCGGCCTCCTTGTTGGAGGGTTCAACACCATCACTGATAATAAAAACTGCCGAACGGATGTGG
>CAYQNE010000025.1:0-7020 GCA_964418875.1 uncultured Gammaproteobacteria bacterium
TGGCAAATTGGTTTTGACGCGTTTTAATCAAACGAATATATTCAACAAGTATTATCCCTACACGCCTCGGGCTTTGTTGCTAAACATAAACAAACCCTGGTTGAATTGGCAAGCTTGGCCGGGCTATTATTTTTTATCAATGGTATTGGGTCGGGTAATGGGTTATGTGTCATCGATAAATTTGTCAGTGCGTCAATTTCATTGGGTGAAGGGTTCTCCCCAGGTGGTGGCAGAAATGGGTATGTTTAGCTGGTGGGTCAGTTTGTTGGCTCTGGTAGGACTGGTAGTGGTTTTAGCCAGGTTTAAAAAAGACGAGAAGTGTCGAATTATATTTTATTGGTTGTTGGCGGGGATCGGGCCAGCGGCGGTAACTTGGAATTGGTTTCATCCCTTGAGGGCTTTGACCATGTTTCCGGCTATTGAATTGTTGTTTGTGATTGGGGCTGGTTACTTGTTGACTGTTTTGAGTAAAGGACAAAAAAAATTAGTTCTATTGGGATCAATTGGACTAGTGATGGTTAGTGGTATCTTTTTTGTTAACAATGAGTTGGTTTATGGCGCTTGGTTGAGCAATGGTGAGTTTCAGCCAGGTGGTTTTAAAGATGGCGTTCCTCGTTTGGCTCAATTACAGGAGAATTATGAGACGGTTATAATTAACAGCCCTCATGCTCAAAGTTATATCTTTTTTTTGTTTTATCAGTCTTTCCCTCCGGAAATAGTTCAGAGTTATGCTGACAGTAGACCCAAACCGGGAGTAGGAGGGAATTTGAACTTTGATTTTTATAAATATAAATTTTCTTCAGTTTATTGGCCAGAGGACAAAGAGATGAAAAAAACTTTGTTTTGGATATCTTCAGAGATAAAAGAGGAAGAGGTGTTGTCTGATCCAAACAAAGAAATTGAGTGGATGACAAGCCCTTTGGGTTATAATGCGGTAGGAATTATAAAAGATAAAGACAGATGAAAAAAGTTTTATTGACGGCTTTGGCGGTATATATCTTTTTGGCACCATTTACATATCATCCGGACACAAAGTTAACTTTGCGTTATGCCTCAGTTGATCAGGGGAGGGTGTTCAATATTTATCGATATTTGGGAGAGAATGAGACTAGTATGCCTGATTTTCATTACCCCCCACTCCATTTTTTGATTTTAAAGTTGGAATACTGGTTATTGCGACCGATAGGTGGAAATGGCTTTGATCAGTGGTTGGCGACGGGTAGTTTTCTGGGAAATGAAACAAAATTATATAGTTATATTTTTTTGACTAAATTACCCTTGATCGGCTTGACTATGATTAGTGCTTGGTTGATTTATCGGTTGGTTTTAGCTATGGGTGGGAATAAACAAGCGGCCATGAAAGGAATGAAATGGTGGCTGTTTAATCCGATTACCATATTTTCGGTGGCGATAATGGGTCAGAATGACATTTGGACGATTAGTGTATTCTTGGTCGGGTTGTTGATATCGGTTAATCGACCTTGGTTTGGTTTTGTGGTTATGGGTTTGTCGGCGGGAATAAAGTCTTATCCTTTGGTGTGGATGGGGTTAGTGGCAATGGGTGGACCATTTGGTGGCTGGTTTAAAAAGACAGGATTGTTGATTGTCGGTTGTTTGGTTTATGGACTAAGTTTGGTGCCTTTTTTATCGACACCCGGTTTTATGGAATCAGTGGTGGGATCTGGTTTGATGTCTCGTATATTAGTGGCTAAGATTGATATTGGCTTTGGAGAATCAGTAATGATAGGACCAATGCTTTTGGTGTTGGTTATGGTGTCAGCAATAGGTAGCGGTAAAAATGAGCTTAAGAAGTTAATGTGGTGGCTGATGACGGCCGGATTGGTAATGATAGGTTGGAGTCATTTCCACGTTCAGTGGTTGTTATGGTTGGTGCCTTTTTGGTCTATATATGTTGGTGTTTTTAAGGGAAATTCCCCAAATTATTTGATGGGTTTAATTTGGTTGGTCGGTTTGGGAATTTGGTTGATGTTCGATGACGTGTTTTTGGTTTGGGGTCTAGTGGCGCCGATAAAGCCCGAGCTGATTAATTGGCCGACAATTTATCAGTTTTTTGGCAATAAGGGGATGGATGGAGGATTGTTGGTTGATGGATTGCACTCAGTTTTAGCCGGATTATCAATTGGGGCTATTTTTTGGGGTTTACGATGAAAAGAGCTTGGTTAATTTTGCCATTGTGGCTGTTGTTTTTGACAATAATTGGATGGTTTCCGGCGGTGGATTTCGACAGAAGTGATGCGTCCAATTTAGAATATTTAAGAATTTTTAGTTTGGGGAGGTTGACAAGGAAATTGATAATTGGAAGACCGGGTTTTTATCGAAGCGATTTGAGGTTGAAGAATCCGGCTTTGGAAAGTTATGATATGGTGGAGGTGAAGTTGTTGAGTAAAGAGGGGCAGGTTTTGGCCAGTCATAGAGTTAGTGGCAAGAATATTGATGATCCAGACTGGGTTAGGTTCGATTGGGGCAACCAATTTCCTCAGGGTGAGTATGAATTAGTATTGGAGATGGTTGAGTTGGTAGATGGTAAATTGGAGGTGGGTCTCAAGGAGTCGAAATTGGTGGTGAATAATTATTATCGGTTGGCCAGTGGACCAAAACAGGCAATAACTGTTACTTTTGAAGCGTTAAGGGAATTATTGGTTGATAATACCTGGTTGGCTCTAGGAATGGGATTGATATATTATTTGGCTGTAAAAAATGTCGGTGAAAATAAAAAATAATTTGGGATTGGTGGTAATTTTGATTTTGGCCTTGGGATTGAGGCTGTATCGGTTGGATTATTTGGAGTTGTTCGGGGATGAGCTTGATGCCGGTTATCAGGCTTATAGTTTATTGTTGACCGGTAGAGATTACAAGGGGAATCAGTGGCCAGTATATATTCAAAGTTTTTCTGAGTGGAGAGCCCCGGCTTTGATGTATAGCATGGTTCCTTTTGTGGCTGTTTTTGGTTTAAATGAGTGGGGAGTGAGAATGACAACCGTGTTTTGGGGGATGGCGAGCCTTTTTATGTTTTACAAATGGCTTAGACTTATAGGATGTGAGAAAAGAATCGGCTTGATGGCTATGTTTGTGTTGGCGGTGGCGCCTTGGCATATTCAATATAGTCGAGTTGGCTTCGAGTTAACAATGATGTCAACATTGATTATCGCAGGTCTTTATGGTTTGGTTAAGTTTTTGGATAAATGGCGATGGAGGTGGGGTTTAGTGTCAGCCTCGTGTTTAGTGGTGTCTTTATATACATATAATACGGCTAATATTTATGTGCCGGCTTTGTGTTTGGTGGTTTTGGGAATAATGGGCAAGAAAGGAAAATTAAATTGGTCAAAGATATTGGTTTGGTTGGGACTATGTTTTGTTTTAACCTTACCGCTTTTAGGTAATGTTTTGAAAGGAGAGGCGGCGTCAAGGTTTAAGCTATTTTCAGTATTTGGGCATGAAGAGCTAGTTAGTGATGTGATTAAATATCGTCAAATAGGTGGATCCGGATTGTTGTCTCGGTTATTTTATAACAGATACAGTTTGGCGTTAAGGCGAATTGTTTTTAATTATATGAATAGTTGGGGAGCTGACTTTTTATTTTTTAGTGGTGATGTGACCTATAGACATAGTTTGCATCAGGTGGGTAATCTGCCTTGGATATGGGCTCCGGTAATGGTTTTGGCAGTTTGGTTTTTGATTAAGAGTAATAAGAGTAAGAGGTGGGGTTGGGGAACCAAGATAATGTTGGCGTGGTTGTTGCTGTCTCCCTTACCTTCAAGCTTAACCATAGATGGCCATTCTCATGCCTCAAGATTGTTTTTGATGGTTTTTCCTTTAGCTTTTTTGACGGCGGTAGGATTAAACTGGTTATGGAAGAAAAATACAGGTTTATTTTTGGTGGTAGCATGTTTGTGGATTTTTAGTTTTATTCGTTTTGAGTATTTTTATTGGCGACTTTATAAAATTGATTCTTGGCGGTGGTGGCATGTGGGTTACAAAGAACTGATACAGTCGGTAAAACAGAAAGAAGGTGATTATGAGGGGGTGAGAATTGAAAACAGTTATGAACCGGCTTTAATTCGTTATTTGTTTTGGTCTATGACTGATCCTGAGATAATCTTTGGTTTAGATGATAGTCAGGATCAGTTTTGTATCAAAAATAAAATTTGTTTTATTCGCTATGAAGATAATTTTTGGAGTGGTTTAGTCAAGGGAGTATTGTATGTAGTGTCACATGAAAGAAATGTGGGTGGTGACTGGGATTGGGAAAAGAACCCCCCAGAGCAGGTAACGGTACTAGATACGATCAGAAATTCGTTGTCGACCCCTCTGTTTTATGTAATTGAGAAAAAGACTAAAGATTAGTTTGGTTTTTGCCATTTTTGGCTGGTTTTGATAATGAACCAAATTAAATAATATGTTAAGAGCCCGTGATATTTCTTGGCGCCGGGAATAAGGCGACGCCATTGATTGTCGGAGTCGGCTAAATTTTTACCACTGGCGCCGTGTCGATGAATAATTTTAGATGGCGGGTAGTAATAGATTTGTTTGTGGTGTCGGTGGAGGGCGCGACAAAGGTCCAGGTCTTCAAAATACATGAAATACTTTTCATTCCAACCACCTATCTTTTTAAATAATTTTTTTTTGATTAAGATAGCTCCGCCGGAAATGGCCCAAACGGCAGACGGTTTTTTTCTTTTGGGGGTGTATTTTGAATAAGTTTTTTGATTAAGCCAAAATTCCTTAAAGGCATTGATAAGTGTTTGAGGTGGGAAAACTGAGTCCTGAATGGTTTTGTCGCAATTTAGAAATTGGGGGCCAATGGCACCGATCCGGGGATTTTTTTGAAGGAATTTGAGCATGTCAATTAATTTGTGGTTCGGTAATTCCATGTCAGAGTTTAAAAACAGAAGATAGTCCCCTATCGCCTTTTTGGCGCCAATGTTGCAGGCTTTGGCAAAACCGAGGTTTTTGGAGTTTTTGATCAGGGTGATGTTTTCTTTTTGGAGTAAAGCCAGAGTGTTGTCGGTGGAGGCGTTGTCGACAACAATAATCTGAGGATTAGGAGGTTGCCCGGAGGGTGGTAAATATTTTTTGATGCTTTGGATGCATTTTAAGGTAATGGCGGCGGTGTTCCAAGTAGGGATGATAATGGAAAGCTTATTTTTCATTTGGAAAAGAGGCTGATTAGTTGGTGGTCAGTGAGAGTGGGGAAAAAAATCGGTGGGGGATATCTTTTGATTTGTTTTTTGGCGGCGCAGATGATCTTTATGTAGTTTGGTCCAAGCAGAACTCGGCTCCAAATGGCGATTTTATTGAGGTATAAAAGCTGAGGATTAGTGATGTTGCGCCAAACCGTGATGAGGCGATTTCTTTCTTTGACGTATTCTAAAAATCTGGTGGGGAATTTGGACATGGTGGATTGGTGATGATGTTCGACAATGGCTTTAGGTTCCCAGAGAAGCCGGTAACCCGATTTCCAGGCTCGTATACCCAGATCCAAATCTTCGCAATAGAAAGGTTCATAAACAGAATCAAAACCACCCAGTTTAAGAAAATCTTGACGACGGACGATCGATCCGCCACCGGAAAGCCAGGCCGTAATGTGGGTTTTGCCGGTGTTTTTGCCGGGACGGTATTGGAGATAACCGGATTTCCAATAAATTTGGCCCCAGTTTTCATTACCCTTTTCACAAAAACCGACACCAAAGACTTTTGGATTTTTAAAATGGGACAGGGTGTTTTCGATGTAGCCGGTATGGGGATATATGTCACTGTTTAACAAGACCACCAACTGACCGGTACATGATTTGATCACCTTATTGGAATTTCTGCCAAAACCGATGTTTTTTTTGTTTCGGATAATGCGGATTTTGGGGTGTTTTTTTTGGAATTGTTTTAAAAACTTGACGCTGTCATCGGTTGAAGCATCATCGATAATGACTATTTCTTTGGCCAGACTGCCGGTTTTGACTACTTGAGGGAGATTTTTTCGTAAAAGATCACAACCATTCCAATTGGTAACAATAATAGAAACTTCCATTTTAATTGTTTATCAAACGGAGTAATTGATTTTCAAAGTTACTTTTAGAGAATTTTTGACAATCAATCAAAGCTCTTTGGCTCATTTGAGAGATTTTTTTTGGATGACGGATTAAAAGTTGGGTTTTGGCGACTAATTGACTGACATCCGACCAATGGAAGCCGTTTTTGTTGTTGTTGACGATTTCCGGTAATCCACCTTTGTCAACCACTACGGGGACCAGACCGGAAGCCATGGCTTCAACGACGGTGATGCCAAAATGCTCGGCGGCTTCGGGATGAATATCTTGGTTTATTTGATAACCGGCGGCGTGCCAATAGATTTTAGCGGCGGAAAATAATTTTTGTAAATCGGTAAACGGAGGGTTAACGACAAATTCTACAGGTAAATCTTTAGCGATAAATTTGAGGTGTTTTAAAAACGAGTTTTTGTCCGGATTTTGGATACTACCGCCGGCTAGGATTAATTTCCAGGTGGGGTTTCGGTGATGGAGGGTGCTAAAAGCTGAGATAAGAATGTCTTGTTTTTTGGCATTTAGTATATTGTCAAAACGACCAACCGACAAAATGTGGTTTTTTTTGTCGGAGTCGGGAGTGAATTTGTCAATGTCAACGGGTGGATACAACACGATTGATGGTTGACGGAAAAGTTTTTTGGTGAATTTTTTAGTGAAATCGGAATTGCAAATTATCTTTGTTTGGCCGGTTTTGAACTTGAGAAAATTGATGATTTTGTGTCCGGTGGTGGGGGTGACATTAAAGGGTACCTGAACATGAAGAATGTTGTTTTGGGCAAAAAGGAAGGGAACGGATCCATCAGACAGATAGAAAAACAAATGATAGTTTTTGGTGATACGGTAGTTTTTGATAAATTTTCTTGTTTTTTGAATGATGTTTTGTTGAGGATAACGAGGCTGGTCAATCAAACTTTTTATTTGTTGTCGATCCTCGAGTAGATCCAGTTTTTTGGCTCTAAGT
>CAYQNE010000026.1:0-6937 GCA_964418875.1 uncultured Gammaproteobacteria bacterium
GTTTATTTGATGAAAAGGAGTGGAGTTAAGAAAGGAGTAGATTGATGATTAAAAATGTGTTTTTGAGGCTAAAAGTTATCTTGTAATATATGGTGGGATGATATAGTTTTGTTATATGAGATATGATGGTGGAAAAGTGGAGAAAATGGAGGGTATCTTATAATATTTATTCTAGATTTGTTGTCTGTTTTTCACTCAGTATTACCGTTTTTCTGGCTCGGGTGAGCCTATGGGATAGTCCCCAGCCGTTGCGGGGTAAACTCAATGTGGCTGCGAAAAAGGCAATATCGATTGAAATTTTATCGGGTGAGTGTTGGTATCGATTGGGTTAAAATAGATTATGATATTAGGAATTGATCCGGGGTTGGCTAATGTGGGATGGGCGGTGTTGCGGAAAGGGGGGAGAGAGGGGCGGGAGGCGGAGTTGATGGGGTGTGGGTGTATTAAGACAAAACCGGCGGAAAGTTCGGCGGAAAGATTATATTTAATTGACAGTAGTTTAGGTAAATTGATAGATAAGTTTGGAGTAAAAGAAATGGCTGTAGAGAGTTTGTTTTTTGCCAGAAATGTTAAATCGGCTATGCAGGTGGCGGAGGCGATTGGGGTAATTAAGGTTTGTGGGGCCAGGCAAAAGATAAGGGTGTTTGATTATACGCCGTTACAAATCAAAATGACTTTGGTGGGTTATGGACAGGCGGAAAAAAGACAGGTGGAGGTGATGGTGAGGAATTTTTTGTTCTGTAAAGCAGAATCCGTCGGAAAAAAGAAGGGAATGGATCAAATGTTGACTGGGCACGCTTCGGATGCGGCAGCGGCGGGGTTGACGCATTTGTTTACCAACAGGGATTTGGTAATTGAATAAGTTACGATACATATGAGATGGAGCGGCGCTTGATTCGATGATTAATTCGGTGTATACTGGAATTCAGCATGAATGTTTCTTATATAAAATCGTTTAGCCAAGGGCAGATAACGGTACCCAAGAGTGTCAGAGATGCTTTGGGGATCGGGCATAATTTTTGGCTTAAGGTGTACACGGAGGGGAATAAGATTGTGGCCGAACCGGTGACCGGGGCCGGATTGAGTAAAGATGAGTATTTGGCGAAATTAAAAAAGATGAAAACAACTTGGTTTGATATAAAAGATTGGAAGAATATGAGAGAACAGGTGAGAAGGAGAGATTGGAAATGAGGCAGGTGGTGGTTGATAGCTCAGTGTTGATTGATTTCTTGCGGAGAGAGGACAAAGAAGAGACTCTGTTGTATCAATTGGTAGAAAAGGATTGTGAATTGAAGTTGCCCATGATAGTTTGTGCTGAGATGTATTCAGGAAAGAGTGTGTGGGAGAATAAGGCTGTCAGTCAACTGATTAAAGAATGGTTGAGAGGGATGGACTTGATGGTAATGAGTTTGAAGATTTGTAAAGGAGCAGGTGAGATAAGGGCGAAGTATGGAATTGATTTGATCGATGCAGTGATAGCGGCAACGGCTAAGATTAATAAACTGCCCTTGGTTACTTTGAATAAAAAGCACTTTTCGATGATTAAAGGGTTGAAATTGTATTTATGATTTCGAGTTTGTCGGGAGAAATAATATCCAAGGGGGTGAACTGGGTGGAAATTGAGGTGGCCGGGGTGGGTTATCGGGTGGCGGTGGGGGAAAGATTGTTAAAAGAGTGGGGAGAAGGGGATGAGGTGCGAGTCAGGACTTATATGGCGGTATCAGATAAAGAGATTTCTTTGTATGGTTTTAAAACAAATGATGAGGTGGTTTTGTTTAGAATGATGATAGGGGTATCAGGGGTGGGTCCGAAGACGGCGGCTTTGATTTTGGGGAGTAGTGGGGCTGATGATATAGTCAAGGCGGTTTCGAGGGCTGATGTAGCTTTTTTTCAAAAGGTTAAAGGAGTGGGGAAGAAGGCGGCTCAGAAAATAATCATTGACCTAAAGAGTAAGATTGGTGGCTTAAAGGATTTGGATTTGGTGGGGGCCGGTGGGCAAGAGAAGGATGATTTGTATTATAGTTTGAAGAATTTGGGTTTTTCAGCTCGAGAGATGGAAAAAGTAATAGGAAAAGTGCCGGTTGACTTGAAAACAGTGGAGGATAAGTTGGGTTGGTGCTTGAGGAATTTGGGGCAAATATGACAATGAATAAAAATTTAGACTCAAGAGTAAAGAAGTCGGAAAAAAAAGTGGAGAAGAGTATAAGGCCACAGAGATTGGCGGAATTTATCGGGCAGAAAAAAGTGAAGAAAAAATTAGAGGTTTTTTTGCAGGCGGCCAGAAAAAGAAAAGAAGCCTTGGAGCATGTGCTATTTTATGGTCCGCCGGGTTTGGGTAAAACAACTTTGGCTTTTTTGATGGCGCGAGAGATGGGGAGTAATTTGAGAGTAACTTCAGGACCGGCATTGAGTCGGGCTGGAGATTTGGCAGCCATATTGTCAGGATTGAAGGCCAATGATTTTTTGTTTATTGATGAGATACATCGACTTAATAAGATTGTGGAAGAAACTTTGTACAGCGCCATGGAAGATTTTGTTTTGGATATAGTGTTGGGTAAGGGGCCGGCGGCCAAAACGGTACGGCTCAAACTGGCTCGATTTACCATTGTGGGAGCCACAACCAGAATAGGCTTGATATCAGGTCCGCTGAGAGACAGATTTGGTTATATAGAGCAGCTGGATTTTTATCAAAGAGAGAGTTTGGCAGAGATTATTGAGAGAACGGCGGATTTATTGGGGACAAAAATAGAAAAAAAGGCGGCGATGGAATTGGCCGGCAGATCGAGGGGGACACCGCGAGTCGCCAACAGATTATTGCGACGGGTGAGGGACTATGCCGAAATTAATAATGACGGACGAGTGACATTGGTGGAAATGAAGAAGGCTTTAGATGCTTTGGGGGTGGACGAAATGGGGTTGTCTGATGCGGATAGGAAGTATTTAGAGGTACTACGAACACAATATGACGGGGGGCCGGTGGGAGTGGAGAATATAGCGGCGGCGTTGACCGAGGATGTGGGGACAATAACGGAAGTGTATGAGCCTTTTTTGATGAAACAAGGGTTGGTGAAGAGAACATCGAGGGGGAGGGTGTTGATTTGAAGATAACCCCGATAGTCCTTCTAAAGTCGGACATGCGGGGTGGTCTACTATTGTATTTTTGATTTGGAGATCACCAAAAAAGCTGCTCGAGTAAACCCAAACAGCTTAGTGGCAAAAGTAGAAGGGGGGATTTTTATTCGGATTGGATACCGAGAAGCCAAAGAACGGCTTCTTTCCTGTAACGGCGGTCACCGCGGGCATTGATTCTGATGGCCGGCAGTTTACCTCTTTTCCCCCAGCGCTTAATAGTCAGTTTGCTGACTCGAAGCAACTCGGCGACTTCGCCGACGGTGAGAAGGTCGGGTAAGTTGTCGATAGAAATCTTATTAACTTTTTTGACGGATGGGGCGGTGGTGTTGTCTGTTGGCTTTTGTGCCATAGGATTGTCTTGTGTGATGGTTTGATGTTCCATTGGGTGGCTCCTCTTGTATCAAACTAATATTTAACTATGACCAGTAAAACACAGAGACTATTAGTGTGTCAATGAGGAGTTTGGCGGAAGTAGGAGAAAGTGGCTTATGATGGGGAGAAGTAAATTTCGTTTTGTTGTAGAATAAGTTATGAAGAAAAATAACCAGAGTATTAAGGTGGCATTTTTTGGAGTAAAAGAGTGGGAAAGGGAGTTGATTGAAAAAGAAATTTCTCGGTTGAACGTTTTTGGAGTGGGTATTTTTAAGAAAGAAGTAGATGAAGATTTAAAGTTAGCTTCAGAATATGATGTGTTGTCGGTTTTTATAAATTCGCGGATGGACAAAAAGAGTTTGGCTAAGTTGCCTCGATTGAAGTTGTTGGCGACACGGTCAACGGGGATGGATCATATTGATCTACAAGAGTGTAAAAAGAGAAAGATAAAAGTGATGAACGTGCCTGAATATGGGTCAAAAACGGTGGCGGAGTATGCCATGGCCTTGTTGCTGGCGGTGACTAAAAAGATTGTGGTGGCGCATGAGAGTGTGGAGGAGGGGCGTTTTTCTCCGGAGGGATTGACGGGAGTTGATCTGGATGGCAAGACTTTGGGGGTGGTGGGGGTGGGTAGGATTGGGTCCAACATGATCAAGATGGCCAGAGGATTCGGAATGAAGGTATTGGGGGTGGATAAGAAGAAGGATTTGAAAAAAGCCAAAAGATTAGGCTATAAGCGGGTTAAGTTGGAGACTTGTTTGAAGCAGTCGGATTTTGTGTCTTTGCATGTGCCGGCTTGTAAGGAGACTTTTCATTTGATTAATAGGGGGAATATAAAATTGATGAAGAAGGGGAGCGTTTTGGTAAATACTTGTCGGGGGCCGGTGGTAGAGGTGGAGGCATTGTTGTGGGGATTGAAGCATGGGATATTGTCGGGAGTAGGGTTGGATGTAACCGAGGAAGAAAGTAGCGCTGAGGATATGGAGGTAGTGCTAGGGGGAAAAACAAGTAAAGACGACCTGAGAGAGTTGGTGACTTTTCATATGTTGAGAGACAGGGATGATGTAGTGTTTACTCCACATAATGCCTTTAATACCAAGGAAGCGGTGGGTAGGATAGTGAGAACGACGGTGGATAGTATAAGTGACTTTATAAAGTAGGGTTGGTTAGATTGGTACTTGACTACAAGAACAACCCTGTTATAATTGTATTATTATGGAATTTATTCAAAGAAAAGTATATTTTCAACTAAAGGAGCATTTGGATAAACCGGAAATTTCGCTGGTGTTGGGACCAAGACAATCAGGTAAAACCACTATAATGAAGAAGCTTCAATGGGAACTAGAGAAAAAAGGACGAAGTTGTGTTTTTTTGAATCTTGATGTAGTGGAAGACAGATCTTTTTTTGACAGTCAACATGCTTTGATTGATTTGATAAAAGGAAGAACAGGAAAGAAGGGAGTTTTTGTTTTTATTGATGAGATTTCTCGTTTAAAAAATGCCGGATTGTTTTTAAAAGGTCTTTATGATTTAAAAACCGGTTATAAATTTATTGTTTCCGGATCCGGGGCTTTGGAGTTAAGAGCGGATGTGTTGGAGCCCTTGACGGGGAGAAAAAAGATTTTTTACTGCTTGCCTTTGTCTTTTAGTGAATTTGCCGCCTATAAATTTGATATTAGCTCAAATAATTTCGAGCAATTGACTAGTGATTTGGATAAAAAGTTGACGGTCCACTTTCGTAAAAGGCAAAGACTGATTGGGGAATATTTTAGTTTTGGTGGTTATCCTCGGGTGGTTTTGGCGGAAACGGAAAAGGAAAAAAGAGAAGTATTAAGGGAAATCTATTCAAGCTATTTGGAAAAAGATATTGGTTTTTTATTGGGAGTAGAAAAGGAGGAGGCTTTTGTAAATTTGGTTAGAATTTTGGCCAGCCAAGTTGGTAATTTGGTTAATAGGGCAGAGTTGTCGGTGACTTTGGGTCTTAATGAGAGGACTATAAAAAAGTATCTCTATTTTTTGGAAAAGACTTTTGTGATTAGCATGGTTAAGCCCTTTTTTAGAAATGCCAGGAAGGAGTTGACAAAATTACCTAAGGTTTATTTTTTGGATCTTGGCTTTCTTTGGTTGGCAAGGGGAATTTTGCCTACAGCTAATCAGACGATGAATGGCGGTGTTTTTGAAAATGCTGGTTTTTTGAGATTAAGAGAGTTTGATTTTTTAAAACAAATTAGGTTTTGGAGGACTAAATCGGGGGCAGAGGTTGACTTTGTTGTTTTTTCTGAAAAGACAGGTAATCCTGTTCCGGTGGAAATTAAATTGATGGCTAAAAAGGGAAGGGGAAGAGGCATGATGAGTTTTATAAAAAAATATCAGCCGGAAAAATCCTTTATATATTTTTTGAGAGGAAAAGATAGAAAAGAGAAAGATGGTTTTAATGTTGAGAAGGGAGAAGTTTGTCTTTTACCATATCATTTTTTGCCGGTAATTGAGTAGGGGTGTTAGGATATAGTATGAAAGTGGTAATAATTTGCGGAGGGGTGGGGAGTAAGATGTGGCCGTTGTCGCGGGAGAAAAATCCGAAGCATTTTGCCAAGTTGATAGGTGATAAGTCATTATTTCAATTGAATTATGAAGCGTTGAGACAGAAGTTTGATCCCAAAGATATATTTGTGCAAACCAATGAAGCACAAGCTAATATCGCTCAAGGGCAGGTGGGGGAAATTCCAAAGGAAAATTATTTTATCGAACCGGAGAGGAGAAATCATGGTCCGGCCATGGGTCTGATGGCGGCTAAGCTTTACCAGATGGCGCCAGATGAACCTTATGTAGTAGTGCAAGCAGATGTGATTAGAAAGCCGGTGGGTAAGTTTCTGGCCATGATAGAGGTGATGGACAAGTTGATTCAAAAAGAGGGGCGGTTAATGACCGGAGGAATTAAGTTGGACAGAGTGGTGGGAGGAATTGATTTCATGGTGCCGGGGGAGGACGTGGGAGGGGTGGAGGGGATGAGGGTGTTTAAGATGAAGAGGTGGGTGGATAGAACCGATACGAATCGTGATGATGAGGCAATTGCGAAGGGACAAGTGTATGGACACGCCAATCATTATGCTTGGACACCAAGAAAGATGTTGGAGGCTTATAAGCGACGAGCGCCGGAATGGTATGAGCCATTGGTTAAAATGATGGAAGTGATGGCTCCGATGGTCCGATGTGTGTCGGACAGCGGAGTGCCTTCGGCGTCCCGATACCCTTCGGGATGCGGGGTGCCTTCGGCAGGAGAAAAGAGGGTGATAAGAGAAGAATATGCCAAAATGCCGAGTGATCCGATTGAAGCCAGGGTGACAAAACATGAATTAGCTGGGGCTTTGGTGGTGGAACTGCCTTTTGTCTGGATTGATTTAGGTACTTGGGAGTCGGTAGCAGAATATGGGAA
>CAYQNE010000027.1:0-6747 GCA_964418875.1 uncultured Gammaproteobacteria bacterium
TTTAAAAACGACTTAATTGATATTGCCACCCCCGAGGGCACTTCCCGTTTCATGGGTAAAAGGCTAATCACTATTTTTACTGTCGTCAAAAAGAAAACTGCAATTAAAAAAGATACCAATGAAAAAAACCAAGGCCAACAGAAAATTTAAAATCAGAAAATCGGTTAGGAACCGTTTCCAGATTACCAAAACCGGCAAAGTCCTCAAAATGCCGTCCTTCAATCGTCATTTAAAGCGTAAAAAATCTAAACGCCAGCTCCGCCGACTAAAAAACAAAAAAATAGTCAGTGGTCGCTGGGCCAGAAAAGTTAAAAAATTATTAGGTAAAAATTAAATAAAATGAGAGTTAAAACCGGTACAGTTCGAAGAAAAGCCCATAAAAAGGTTCTTAAGTTAGCCAAAGGTTATTGGATGACTAGGCATAAACGCTTCAAGGTCGCCAACGAAGCCGTCATGCACGCCGGTCAATACGCCTATCACGGCCGTCGTCTCCGAAAACGCGACCTCCGTCGCCTCTGGATTACCCGCCTCAACGCCGCTCTCACCCCTCACAAAATTTCTTATTCTCGCTTCATCAACAGTCTCAAAAAGAAAAAAATCACTCTGAATCGCAAAATTCTTTCCGAATTGGCCATCAACAACCCCAACACTTTTAATTCTATCGTTGATTCTGTAAAATAAATCATGTCAAGCCATTCCTGGCTCACCGGTTAATTCACCCTCCCTTGTTAATACAAGGGATTTTTTAATAAATGGACCAAAAACTACAAACATTACAAAAAAACTGGTTAAAAAAAATCAGACTAACTAACAACGCTGATCAACTGGAACAAATTCGCATTCAATCATTGGGACGTAAAGGCAAGATAAATCAACTTTTTCAAGATATAAAAAAAATATCTCCTCAAAAAAGAAAACAATACGGTCAAGATCTCAATCTGGTTAAAACAACTATCGAAAAAGCCATCCATACTCAAACTCAGCCAGCCAAAACCCATCCATCCTCACCAAGTCTAAAATCAAAAACCAAAAAGTCGACTTTCACCTTACCCAAAATCGGCCATCTTCACCCCATCAGCATTACCGAATATATGATAAATGATCTTTTTCTAAAACTGGGTTTTTCCATCTATGACGGCCCCGAAATCGAAACCGATGAATATTGCTTCGAACGTCTCAATGTCCCCAAAGACCATCCGGCCCGAGAACTACAAGACAGTATCTATATCCGAGAACCGGAAACCCTATTACGCACTCAAACTTCTTCTGTTGAAGCCCGACTCTTGGCCACCGCCAAACCTCCTTTCAAGGTCGCTTTCCCCGGTCGAGTCTATCGCAATGAAAAAGTCAACAAAAGTAATCACTTTGTTTTCCATCAATATCAAGCCGTTGCCGTTACCAAAAACATCAATCTTAAAAACCTTTTTGGCACTATTAACTTAATGTTCGAAACCCTATACGGCCCCGATGTCACCGTCCGTTATCGCACCAAATACTATCCCGAAGTCGAGCCCGGAGTCGGCGTAGATCTCCAATGTTTTTCCTGCCATGGTTCCGGTTGTTCCCTCTGTAAAGACGCCGGTTGGATTGAAATGGGTGGGGCCGGTATTATTCATCCCATTGTTCTCAAAAAGGCCGGCATCAACCCCAAAAAATGGCGGGGTTTCGCCTTTGGCATGGGCCTTGATCGCTGGACCATGGCTAAATACAACATCAAAGATATTAGGACCTTACTTGGTGGCAATCTGGCCTACAAACCCAACCAACCATGAAAATTATCTACTCCCATTTACAAAAATTTATCCCTCAGCTCAAAATTGATCCCAAAACTGTGGCCGACAACTTATCCCTAATCGGTCATTTCGCCGACAGTGTTGAAAAAATCGACAATCAAGTTGTCATAGACCTGGAAATCCGCCAAAACCGAGCCGATTGTTTGAGTTATTACGGCATCGCCAAAGAACTTGCTACCCTTTATCAAATACCTTTTGTTACCCCCTCCGTCAATCTCCCTCCCATCACCAAAAAAGATAAACTCCCCATCAAAGTAACTGCCAAAAGTGACGTCAAACGAATTATGGCCCTGCGCCTTTCCAATCTAAAAAATACCCCCTCTCCTACCTGGCTCAAACAATTCATCCAACTTCATCAACTAAACTCTATCAACACCATTGTTGATCTGACCAATTACATTATGTTTCTTTATGGCATCCCCAATCATGCCTTCGACACCGCCAAATCCACCAATCACTTAATTTGGGAACTTAACCACCAATTTGACCGATTCACCACTCTTGACGGTACCAAACTCCAACTACACCCCTCACTTCTAATGGTCAACAATCCCAAAAAAGCTCTCAGTCTCAGTTTCCTGGGGGGACAAGCCTGCGCCATTAATCTAGACACCACCGAAGTTATTTTTGAAATGGCCGTCTACAATCGATCCAAAGTTAGAGCCGACTCACACCAACTTAAAACCATTACCGAAGCCGGTATCAGACTCGACAAAGAACTCAGTCACCACCTGATTCCTCCAGCTTTTTCTTACTTAATCAGTCTGATTCTAAAACACTGTCACGGACAAATCACTAGTCAAACGTATAATTATTGTCTCCTCAAAGAAAAACCGATTATTATTAATTTTGACCCAAAACAAATCTCTCAATACGCCGGAGTTTCTATTCCCAATGATTTTGCCCTTGATACCCTCAAACAACTTGGCTGTATTGTCAATAAGCGCCACAAAACATATCAAGTCAAACCACCCCATTTCCGTCGTGATCTCAACTTAATAGAAGATCTGATCGAAGAAATCATTCGCTTCTGGCGTTATGACAAAATCCCTACCGATCAACCCATTTCCGATCAACCTCTCCCGGACATTACCCCACCCATCGCCAACCTCACCCGCTCGCTAAAAAACATTCTTGTTTCGCTGGGCTACGACGAAGTCCGTTCTTGGCCTCTGATCAAAGAATCCCAAATTATCAATCCCAAAACAGTTATCCGCACCCAAAACTCCATCAACTCAAAATATCCGGCTCTGCGCCAAAGCATCATTCCTTCTCTGATCAATCAAAAACAACAATACCACCGCCTCAAATTGGAAAACCCACAATTTTTTGAAATCGGTAAAATCTACTACCAGGAAAAAGTGGGGGATTACCAGGAAAAATATTCTCTGGCCCTTCATCACCCCAACGTCACCCAATTACAAACCGATATTGACACCATCCTATCTCAACTCCAACTCAACTCCAATCAACTAGTTGATATCCCCCTTATTCAAAAACATCGACAAAACATTTATGTTGAAATTATTCTTGATAGTTTGGCCAATATCGTCGATCAAAAACACCTCCACCAAAACAATAATTTTTCCGCCAAAAAACAAAAAAGAACAACCGCTTACGAACTCACCGGACAAATCACCACTCTTGATGCCAATCTCAACTTAAAAAACAAAATCAACCCCACCACCCTTATCCGAAAATATTCCAAAAAAATCGGCCAACATCTCTGGCGAATTGTCATCACTGATATCTACCACGATACTGCCAAGAAACTATACCGCTACACCTTCAGAGTTTCCTATTTCAACCTTAATTCTGCCACCGCCAAAACCCTTCATCTAAAAGTCTTCAATCTAAACAATCTCAAATAGTCGGCGACAAACTCGGTGTCATAGTTTCCGTCGGACTGAGGACCGTTGTCGGTGTCACCGACGGTGTCACCGTCGGCTCAGGTGTTATCGTTGGAGTCGGGGAGGGTTGCCAATCCCAAGCCATATTCACCCCGATCTTAATCTCCCTCTCCACCTCATTACCATTCTTGTCTTTGGCCCACGCCTTCAGTGTGTACTTACCATCATCCAATCGCAAAATAATTTCAAACGGCCTTTCTTCCCACCTTTTCTTCTCCTCTCCATTTACCCACAACTTAGCCTCCACCACCTTAACCAATGAAGCCGTACTAATCTTCACCTCAATATCATTGCTGGTAGTCGATTGATCCCCCGGACTGGAAAAATCCATCGTCAAGCGGCCTCCCTCCCGACAATAATCCTCCGGAGGATAATATTTGTCCTTGTCCTCCTGGCCTGCCACCCAAGCGTCAATAGCCTCCTGCCATCTATTTTGACCATCACCGGAAATCGGATCATCTTCAACCAACCTTATATACTCTCTCTCATCATAATTCCCCGAAGACACATCCTCCGGTGGGGCCAAACCATCAGCTCCCCGACAAACTTTCAGTTTCAAATGAACCGGATCCTCTCCTGCCGGCTGAGTACCGTCAATAAAATACTCCTGCCTAGACTCAAAACCATCATGAGCCGACCAACCTGACAACCCGTCCACTTCCAAACTGACAATCTTGTCGGGAATTGGAAAATCCTGTTTGTTTCTTTGACTCACACCAAACTGCATTATCCTCCTCCAAATCGGCGTGGCTCCCGACACACCCGAAGCCACTCTCTTCATCGGACTGTTATCGTTGTTTCCCACCCACACCGCCGTCAACAAATTCGGCGTCCAACCGATACACCAGTTATCTCTTTTATCATTGGTCGTTCCGGTTTTCACCGCCACCTGATGATTGGAAATAATCAATCCGTTTACCTCGCCAAAAGTTAATCTCCTGGCTGAATTATCAGATAATATGTGTGAAATAATAAAAGCCTCCTGTGGACTCATTACCGCCTTTCCCTCTACTGCTTTAAATTCCTCCAAAACTCGACCTTCTCTGTCCTCCACCTTTAATACTCCCACCAAGTCCACTTTTTTACCTCCATTAGCAAAAGACCCATAAGCCGCCGCCAAATCCGCCATAGTTACTTCCGCCCCACCCAAAGTCACCGCCAAACCAAATCTCCGCATATTTTCCGTAGTAGGCTCCAGCGTCGACAACCCCATGCTATAAGCCTGGGTCAACATATTTTTTACTCCCACGCTGGCCAGCATTTTTACCGCCGTCACATTAATCGAATTACCCAAAGCATTCCTCAATAACATTGGTCCGCTAAATTGACCATTATAGTTCTGAGGCACATAATCTTTTTGTCCTGCTCCTCCGGGAAAATGAGTTTCCACATCCATCATCAAACTGGCCGCCGTCCACCCCTTCCTAATCGCCGTCAAATAAGTCACCGGCTTAATCGCCGACCCCGGTTGTCTTAACCCCTGAGTCACCACATTAAATTTACCGTCAGTTTTATCAGAAAAATAATCTCTGGATCCGGTCATCGCCAGCACTTGACCATCCCTGGGATCAATCACTATCGCCGCCCCATTAGATATCCCTTTAGATTCCGCTTTTTCTATTTCATCAGCCACCACTTCTGCCATTTTTTCTTGAAGCTTGCTATCCAAAGTCGTCGTCACCTTCAAACCACCCCCCTCCACCACATCTTCCCCGTAATGATCGGCCAGAATTGACTTAACCCAAAAAACAAAATGGGGCGCCCCCATGGTTGTTTTATTATCCGAAAATTCATAATTCTTCACCTGTTCCATTGTCTGATCGGCCAAATCTTGCGATACCGTCCCATCCTCCACCATTCGTCTCAACACATCCTCGCTCCTGCCGATATAGCCATCCCCGGCAAAAGGGGAGTATGCATTGGGTCTTTGAGGTAAACCGGCCAAAATCACCGACTCGGCCAGATTTAATTCGGCCACGCTCTTGGCAAAAATCATTTCCGCCCCACTACCAACTCCCCAAGCCGCCCCGCCATAAGGTGACTCATTCAGATACATCAACAAAATTTCGTCTTTGTCATATTTGGCCTCAATCTGTACCGATAAAATAAACTCCTTTATTTTTCTATTGACACTCCTCTCTGAGGTCAATAACACATTCTTAACCAACTGCTGAGTTAAAGTTGAGCCTCCGATTAGTCTTCCCCGAGTCAATACATTTTTGGCAATTCTAAACGGAGCTAAGGGATCAAAACCCTTGTGTTCGTAAAAATCCTTATCTTCAATGGCAATAGTGGCCTGTTTTAAATAATCCGGTAAGTCTTCCCATTCCACCGGAGTCCTTTTGGCATCTTTATAAACATCGTACAACAACTCTCCGTCTCTATCATAAATTCTGGTAGCATAACCTTCCCGTCGAACTACACTGGTAGGACTGGGTAAATCTCTAGAATACCAAGCGAAAATTCCCACCGTTCCCACCACCCCCAACACCAATATAATCGGCAAAACCCGCCATATCATCATCTTCAATCTTTTTTTGTCTAGCTTCCTCCATTGTCTTTTCATATTTTCCAGCCAAAACAACAACTTGGCCACTGCTTTTATCTTAACAAAACGCTCAAAAACGGTGCCATCCCGGACAAAACCAACGCCCCCAAAGTTACTATTAAAATTACTTTCTTCAATGTCTTTTTTTTTATTCTCAATTTCACTGCTTAATGATAACATAGACTGCCTATGAAACACCTCCAAGACATCACCGGCATCGGACCCAAAACCCTGCAAAAACTGCAAAAACTGGACATCAATACTCCCCACCATCTCCTCTATCATTTTCCCCGGAGATACATTGACTTTCGTCACCTTATCCCTATTTCCCAAGTAAAAGAAAACCAAAACGTCACCATCCGCGGCCAACTTACCTTTATCAAAAATATTTACACCAAAACCCACAAGAATCTCCAAATCGCCACCCTTAAAGACAGCGGTAGTCAAATTAACCTCATTTGGTTTAACCAGCCCTATCTTCTCCACACTCTCAAAA
>CAYQNE010000028.1:0-6695 GCA_964418875.1 uncultured Gammaproteobacteria bacterium
CCGTCTGGCCCCCGACACCTTAAAAATAGATTTCACCGCTCTTTTTTGCACATCGGTCACTCCACTCGGTACTCCCACTACCACCCTGGGTTTAAGAATCTTGGGATACCGACCGGGGACCTCATAAACCAGCTTTAGATAATAAGAAATCAACTGTTCCGCCGCTTCCAAATCGACGATAATTCCCTTTCTAATTGGCTGAACCACTTCAATTCTTTTCGGTTCTCGATTCAACATCTCTTTGGCCTTAAACCCATAAGCAATCGGTTCTCCATATTTTACCTTCGGCGCTGACAAACCAGTCCATCTTTTCTTTTTTATTCTGGCCATCATCATTGGTTCGTCAATCACCACCCCCCTATCTTTAAGAAAAATCAGGGCATTACTGCTCCCCAAATCCACCCCCACATCCCAACCCAAAACCGACACCCAGTCATCAATTTTTCTTTTTAAAAAAAATCCTTTTCCCATCCCTGAATTTTAACAAAATCGGTATACTAAACCAGACCTGATGAAAATAAAAAATCTCATTCGCTACAGTTACCTACTCCTTTTTCTCCTCACTCCTCTCCTTTTTTCCTCCCAAAATTCCGAATTATTTGAATTACCCAAGATGCACTTTGCCTACGGTCTCACCATCCTCATCGTCTGCCTTCATTTAATCTCCTATATCCAAGGTCAATCCTCCCTCCTGCCCCAAAACTACATCACCCTCCCCCTGCTCATCTTTCTCCTCAGTCAAATCATCTCCACTTTCACCTCCGTCGACCCCATCACCTCCATTTTTGGCTACCATTCCCGCCTCAACGGCGGCCTTCTTTCCTCCGTTTGCTACAGTCTGCTTTCTCTCATTCTGGCTGTTCATATTCAACCCCACTTTCTTCACCAAATCATCAACACCTCTCTAATTTCCGGCCTACTCGTCTGTTTTTATGCCATCGGCCAACACTTTGGCATCGACAAACATATTTGGGTCCAAGACGTTCAGGCCCGGGTTTTTTCCACTCTGGGTCAACCCAACTGGCTGGCCGCCTATATTTGTATTCTTCTACCTCTTTCCTTATATAAAGCCTTGGCCTCCTCTTCTTTCTATCACCTACTCTTCCCCATCTTCTACCTATCTCTACTGTTTACCAAATCCAAATCAGGCCTTATCACCGCCCTAATCTGTCTTTCTCTATTTTTTATCTTCTACCTCATCACCTCCAAAAACAAAAAACAAAGTTTCCATCGGTTACTCATTCCTGTCTGCCTCTTCATTTTTCTATCTCTGGTTATCTCCTCCCCCATTAAAGACCTTATTTCCCCCACCCCATCACCTATCACCACCCCGTCGTCCACGTTAATCGAGGAAAACTACAACATCACCCCTTCTCAGGACATCCGCCGCATTGTTTGGCGCGGAGCCATAGACTTATGGAAACAGTTTCCCCTCTTCGGTACTGGAGTCGAAACCTTTGCTTACTCTTATTACTGGACCCGTCCTGCCAGTCACAACCTCACCTCTGAGTGGGAATTTCTCTACAACAAGGCTCACAATGAATACATCAATTACCTGGCCACCACCGGCACCCTCGGTCTTTTCGCCTATCTTTTACTTATATTCTTCATCCTCAAAAAAATTGTTAAAGATCATCGGCTACTAAATCTTGGTCTTCTGACCGCCGCCCTCAGCATCCTCCTAACTAACTTTGCCGGTTTTTCGGTAGTCATCACCAATCTCTATCTTTTCCTCCTCCCTGCATTGGCTCACCACCCCACCCCCTCTGCCAAAGGCACCCCGCTCGAGCCAAAAGCGAGCATCGGGGCCAAACCCAAACCAAAAATCCTCTACCTGCTCCCGATCGTCCTTTTTCTTTTTCTATCTCTAAAGAATCTCCGTTTTTATCTGGCCGATATTGCTTACGCTACCGCCACCAAAACCGACCAGCCGTCTCAAAAACTGGAATATCTTCAACGCGGTCTATCTCTACATCCTCAATATCCCGTCTATCTTTCCCAAATCTCTCTTGCCTACGCTACCGATGCCACCCAAACCACCGACACCGTCCAACAACAAAAACTGATTGAATCAGCTATTTTCTCCTCCAACCAAGCCACTCATATTTCTCCCGCCAACATCAGTCTCTGGAAACAACAAGCCCAAATGTACTATCTCCTCTCCACCCTCGACACCACTCACTTTGTTAATGCCATCGATTCTCTGACCAAAGCCATCGCCCTGGCTCCCACCGACGCCAAAAATTACTTTCTCTTGGCTCGCTTCCTGGAAACCGCCAACCAAATCGATTCTGCCGTCAAATACTACCAAAAAGCCCTTGATCTTAAAGCCAACTATGATCACGCCCACTTCGCTCTAGGCCAAATCTACTTTAGTCAAAAAAATTACCAATTGGCTCAGTCTCATTTCAAATCCGCTTTACAAATCAACCCCAAAAATCAAACCGCTTCAGAATACCTGACCAAAATTAAACCCTTTCTCTAAATTCCCTTCTTCCCTTTTTCTTCCATCAACAATCGTCCTACCTTATATTTTTCCATCCCCCCGGCTTGCCACTTAAAAAACTTACCTCCCTGATTTTTAACCATATCGACAAATAAAACCCCATCCAGATGGTCGCTTTCATGCTGAAACACCACCGCTTCAAAATCAGTCAGTTTGCCCTTTTTATCAACCAATTTGCCTTGCCTCAACTCCTGCCATTCCGCCTCAATCTTCAGCCACCTTTTCACCCGCCCGTAAAAACCGGGGAAAGACAAACAACCTTCCAAAAAATACTCCTTACTGCCATCGTCTTTATTTATCATCAAATATTTTTTCTCTCCTTCTTTTTTCACTATTTTGGGATTTATCAGCACTGCCACCTCCTCCCCCTTCTTCACCCCAAAAAATCTTCGACTAATTCCTATTTGTGGCCCCGCCAAACCGGCCCCATTCTCACTTGTTTCCAACATCTTTGCCAATTGCCTCACTTGTTTTTTTAATTTCTCATCCACTCTCACCACTCCTTTGGCTTTCTTTCTCAACTTCAAATCGGGAAAAGTAACTATTTGATTCATGTCAACATTCTACCAAAAAAGCAAATAAATAGGCTATAATTGAACAATTCCAATGACCAACACCATCTTCTTCGGCTCATCCATCTATTCCGTCATCATCTTAAAAAAACTGATAAAACTTCCCGACTTTCCTCTCACTACCATCGTCACCAAACCCGATAAGCCAGTCGGAAGACATCAAACTGTCACAGCCAACCCGGTAGCTCAATTCGCTGTCAAACACCAAATTCCCCTACTCCAACCCCCTTCTTTCAATTCATCATTCGTTAAACAGCTCCGCTCCCTCCACCCCCATCTCATTTTGGTCGTTGCTTACGGCCCTCCTTTTTTTACTCCCGATATAATCAATCTACCTAAATACAAAATCGTCAATATTCACCCTTCCCCTCTGCCTCGATACCGCGGCGCCACCCCCGGCCCCTGGCAAATCATCAACAACGAAAAACAATCGGCCGTCACTTTTTTTCAAATTGATCCACAACCTGACCATGGACCCATCATTTGTCAAATTCCATTTCCCATTTCACCCACTGCCACCGCCGACTCTTTTTATCGTCAAGCCTTCCAACTAGCCACTGATAAACTCAACACCACACTATCAGACTATGTCAGTAACCCTAACAAACTATTGCATCAAGACCATTCTAAAAAAACTTACTTTCCCAAACTGACCAAAAATAATGCCCAAATCAAATGGAATTGGTCAGCCATCAAGATCGAACACTTCGTTCGGGCCCTCACCCCTTGGCCGATTGCCTGGACCTATGTTAAAAGCCAAACCGGTCAAAAACTAAAAATGAAAATTTTCTCCGCTCAAGTCAAAAACAAACAACTCGTCCCTCTTTCAGTCCAAATTGAAGGCAAAAACACCACCGACTGGTCCCAAATAAAAAACTACTACACCATTATTTCTTCTTCTCACTAGCCTCTTTCTTGACTTTAGCATTCAACTTATCTCTCTTAATACACTTGGTACACAACCACACTCCCAGCACCTTTTGTATATTGGCTTTAAAAGTTCGCGAACTCCTATTTTGAGCATGCGACCTATTTCGGCCAATTCTGGTTTTTTTACTACATCTGCTACAAACCCTCATGGGGTATACTATAACACTCTGTTAGTATTTTTTATACCACCGACAGTTTTGTGACAAATATATTTTATCTTCTAGGTTTAGTCATAGCCATCACCATCCATGAATTCGCCCACGCCTACACCGCCGATCAACTGGGTGATCCTACCCCTCGATCTTACGGTCGTCTATCCTTAAATCCTCTGGTCCACCTCGACCCGCTGGGAACTCTTATGTTATTCATCGCCCGCTTTGGCTGGGGCAAACCCGTCCCCATCGATCCCTACAATCTCAAAAATCCCAAAAAAGACGAACTTCTAATCGCCGCCGCCGGCCCTCTCAGTAATATTCTCCTTTCTCTTTTTCTCAGTCTTGTTCTCCGTCTTTCCCCCGCCTTCTCTTTTATCCTTGTTCCCCTAATTATCGTCAATATTTCCCTGGCTGTTTTCAATCTTATCCCCATCCCTCCTCTGGACGGCTCCAAAATATTCCTCAATCTTCTACCCGTCGACACTGCCACCAAATGGGAAGGCGAACTGACTGCCTATGGCCCCTTTCTCCTGATACTTCTTTTCTTTCTCCCCATCAACGGATCCAATCTCATTGTCCTCATCATCTCCCCCATTGTCAATCTCTTTCTCCGTCTACTTCTTTAGTTTGTCCACTTCTTCATTCAGCCTTTTTACCATTTCTTCTATCTGTTTATCATTCATTCCGTGGGACCCAGCCCCCTCCACCAAGCTCTCCATTTGTCCCATCGGACAGCCCACACAACGCAAATCATACTCCTCCACCAAAACACTCCCTAACTGGGGATATTTTCCTAAAATCTCCCCCATTGTCATTTTCTTATTTATTTTTGTCATATTTCTCCTAGCTTACTATTTTTCAATTCATCAATAAAGGCTTTTTCCGCCCTCACCCACACCCCTTTTATTTTACATTTATCTTCTCTTCCACATTCCCCATCATAAGCCAAACATCGCACCAATCTTTTATTTTCCCCCAAGGCCACCAATAAATCATAAATGTTTCTCTCTCGCCACCCATCAGTCAAACGATAACCACCGCTCTTCCCTTCTTTACTTTCAACTATCTCGGCCTTGCCCAGTTCCGTCGCCACTTGACTCAAAAATCGATAAGGCAAATCCAACTGCGTCGCCGCCTGCCTCAAAGAAATAATCTCTCCTGTCTTTCGGGATAAATATAAGACAAAAGCCAAACCGTATTCTACCTTTTTGGAAACACTAATCATGCTATAATTATACATCTAACGCAAGCTGCCTTTGAGAAGGTGTTTTTTCTAGCTAACCTTCTAAAAGGGGAAACAGAGTTCTCGTTGGTCATTGATCTTCGGGACAGTTTTCCACCACGTAGATTTGCGTGGAAAAGCCTATCGAAGGCAGCTTCCGTTAGAATCATTTGTCAGTCCGTTGCCAGTATTGCCTTCGTCACCTTCTCTAAACTCTTTTCATTCTTTTTGGCTTCAACCCTAATCGTTTTTTTATACTTTTCATTGTAATATTCCGGTTTTTTCAAATAATCCAACAAAAACCTGGCCGCTTCCCCATTTTTCTCCTTCACCCATCCCAAACCCTTTTCTCTTATCAAATCAATATTGCCATCCTCCTGTCCCCCTATGTGAGTTATGGCCACAAAAGGTCTACCCACCGCCACCACATCAAACAAAAAATTGGGTCCGGCCTTACCAAACACAATATCACTGGCCGTCAACACCTCGGCCATATTATTAATCCAACCCATATTTTTAATCTGCACCAAACTTTTCACTCTCTTAAATTTGGAAAACAATTTTATATACCTGTCCACCAATTTATAGGCCAACTTGTCTGTTCCGGTATTAATTATCACCCCCACCGGCTTTTTCACCAACAACAATACCGGCAACAATCTGGTCAATGAATTAGTCCCCAAACTGCCCCCACCCACAAAAATCACCGGTCTGTCATCTTTAAAACCTAGCTTTTTTCTGATTTTAACTCTATCGTATTTCTTGTACATCTCCTGCCTCACCCACCAACCCGTCTTCAAAATTTTTTTCCCGGGAATTCCAAAATTCCTAGCCACCTTCTCTCCTATCTCATCATAAACCAAATGCAAATCTACCCCTTTCACCAAAGCCGCCGCGTTAATTGTCCACGGATCGTACACTACCGTCCACAAATTGAAAGCCAAACCCTCTCTTTTTCTCCATCGAACCAAAGTATGACTATGAGTAAAATAACTTGAAATAACCAAATCCGGTTTATATCTATTTACCACTCGCCTTATTCCCGACAAATTTAATCTGGAAAGCTCTTCTATAAGCTTTTGCGACAACTTTTTATTAGCCAAACGACAAACAAACCTATTAAACTTTGGAGAGTAACGATAAATAAACTTATACAAATCAACCCCCGGACCGGATTTAACTTTCACCTCTGCATACCTCACTTGCCAATTATTCTCCCTCTCTTTCTTTTTTAAACCCCCATAAATTGCCCTGGCAATCGACCTATGTCCCCACGGCATATCATCCGTCAATACCAGTATTTTTTTCTT
>CAYQNE010000029.1:0-6642 GCA_964418875.1 uncultured Gammaproteobacteria bacterium
AACACATTCTAATGAATATTTTATTTGCGGCTATCCTACTTTCACTAGTTTTGTCTATCGGAAACATTGCTGTACAAGCACAACCTCCAATTCCAGATCCTCCCACAGATGGTGGCTATGTTCTGGATACTCTCGGATGGTTGTCTGCTGACCAGATCAATCAGATCAATATAAAGCTTCAGAAACTGGAACAGGATACCACTGTTGAGATCGCCGTTGTCACTCTTAACGACTGTGGTGATGACCATCAAGCTTTTCGAAACGCCCTTTTCCGATCATGGGGTATTGGTCAAAAAGAGAGCAACAACGGCCTTCTTTTGCTCGTTTGCTGGTGTGATGGTGACAAAGATAGCCGAACTTTCGAGCAGGAAGTGGGCTATGGCCTTGAAGGAGATGTCCCCGACTTGCTTACGAGTAAGATTGCCAAAAAGTACTTCGTTGCCAAGTACCCGGAAGGACCCGATGTCGCTCTCATGGCAACAATTGATGCCTATGATTTGCACTTGAGAGGTCAAGAACTCGACTTTCCAGAACCAGAATCGGCAGAAGATATTTCACTAGGAACATTGTTCGCCATTCTGGCGGTGGTCGTCGTCTTGTTTATCTTGGTCATTCTACTTTGCGCTTGGCTTGGTATCGATCTCAGTAGCAGTGGCGGCAGCGGTTACTCCGGTTCGAGCTCCGATTCTGGCAGTGACAGTAGTTCAGGCGGAAGTGATTTTGGTGGCGGCTCCTCTGGTGGGGGCGGCTCAAGTACAGGATTCTAGGAGGAATCAAAACATGAACAAGGGAACACGAAATCTCATTACGGTCGCGATAGCATGTGTGTTAGTACTCTGTTTCGTAGCCTCGATCTTCATAGGTGGTTACAACAACTTAGTGACCCAGGACGAGAGCGCCAAGAACCAGTGGTCACAGGTCCAAACTCAGTATCAGCGTCGCTCAGACGTGGCAGAGCAGTTGGTTGCCAGCGCAAGCGCTGGTATGCAAGAGGAAATAGCCGTTTTCAAAGTATTGCGTGATCAAGCTGCTGCCCTATCGGGCACCTTTAAGAAAGATGAATATGGGCAGCCAATCATTCCAGAAGGAGAAGACGCTCGAAAGCTGGAAGAGTCGATTGCTAACTTTGATCAAGCACTGATCAACGCGATCGCTTTCACCGCTGACAATCCTGAGATGTTCAGCGGCGACTTGATTTCAGATCTGATGGTCCAACTTGAGGGCGGTGAGAATAGGGTATCCAATGCTCGGCGTGACTACAATAACAGCGTTACTGCCTATCGTATGGCTACACGACGTTTCCCCGCCGTTCTCTTCGCCACGATTTTCGGATTTAATGCCAACCGCTACCCGTATTTCCAGGCGGACGAAGGTGCCCAAAGCGCTCCTAGTATCACCTTTCCGACGCCCAACACCAGGTAGTGAGGCAACAGCCCAACAGAATACTTTTTAGATTAAATCTCGACAAAGTTGTCGAGTAATACGGTCTCCAACATAGGGGGCGAAATGTGCAAGTAATTGCGCACAAGCCCCCTCGGAGCCGTATCAGAAGTTTTTCCAATGTGTGTTGGAACTGATGAGTCCAAAAGGACGAAAACATCCCATAATATTGACTTATCTATATTATCTAAGATAAAATACTAATGATTCGATAATCCTATCGAAAGTAAGAACCTTAACTTAACAAAGGAGAACGACAAGTGAAGTGTAAACAAGCGCTTCTAGCTATTAGAGAAATACTTTTCTATCTGATACCGCCTTGCCGGAACTGTTCCTTGGTGAACTGCCACCTTCGTCGGAAGAAATTCGATGCCCCTCGGGCCTATCGCCGGATTCCGAAAACAAAAGAGCCCGACCGTTGGTTGCTCCACTCAGCATCTCTGTCCACTTCCGATAGTTGTAGCTAACAAACAGAACTTTCATAAATTCACAAAAAGGAGAGCCAAATGCTTCACATCCGATTTGAAGGAATAGACTACATGGTGAACGAGGAAGAGGCCAGAAGGAAAGGCTTCATCTTGTTGCCAAATGGGGATGTCCTCCAGGTTCATCGGAAATGGTGGCGACGAAAACTAACTTTCACTCGCGTTAGATATGTCAAAGCAAGAACAACTTTCGCCATCGCCTCCTAAGGCCGGTCTACACCTCACCACCCAAAAACAAAAGGACACCAACTTTGCCAAACTTTTCAAGCGCAGAGCTTGGTGTCTCTTTGTTGGGGTGGTTGTGGTGATGTATTTTATAGATGTGTATCTATACTGATGAGTCCAAAAGGACGAAAACACATAAAATTTCTTATCCGACTTCCAATCACCTAGCTAGATCCCAGACTATGGAAACCAGTAACTCCGTCCTCAAACTTCAGTAACCACATAGGTATCAGAACTTTAACGCGATTTTATTGTGATAAAGTTTAAGCATGCCTGACACAGAAGCAGAACGCCCCAATTTTTGTACGGATGAGTGGCGTGTTATTCAGTCTGACCCCAACTTGATTAAAATTCGCGGAGGTTCCATCGACGCCTTGGTTTTATTGGGAGCAGAGGTATTTTTGAGGCTTGACGGTGAGGTCGGAGATGATGAGCTTAGAAGGAAAAGATTGGCGAGTCAGATGAAAAGGGGATTTATGATGAGGGGTAGTGGTTGGTACGGAGTCTCATTTAAGGAAAAGCATCGCCTGTCCGACGAAGAAAACAGTCACCCTACATTAACAATCCAACTAGTAAATGGTCGTGGCGACAAAGAGTCCCAAGAAGAAATGAAAGATCTTGTCAACGAGCTACTGAAAAACATAAAAAATCCAACCTGACTTATTTCACCCCTGCAATATTTTTTTTTGATAACCTTTTATACGTGAGTGTTGACAAAGCCAGGAGAGAAAGAACGGGACAATTTGTGGTCCGAACAGGACCAGGAGGAGAAGAAAAAATTACAAAACGACCCAAGAGACATAATCGAGGAGACAGGCCTGGTATTACAAAAGCCGAAAGAACCGAGATATACGGAAAATCTGAGATGCATGAAGAAAGAAGCCAGCGCTTTGTTCATGATTTTGTTATTCATTATTAATTACAATAATCTACTTGGCGTAATTAGTATTCTCTGGCTCCCTCTATATTTATTTTCAGTCTTGTTTCTTTTTTCCTTGACTAATCTTTATTTCAGTGGGAGGGATTAACGGGTAGGCAAGATAAATTGAGGATAATCGTCCTGTCCGATTTATTCTAAAACCCTACTCCACAAAGGTCAGAGCGTATCCCTTATTGTCTACTCGGCCGGTTCTGCCGATTCGGTGAATATACTCTTGGTAATTATTCGGCTCATCGTAGTTAATTACATGGGTAATATCGGCAATATCTAGTCCTCTAGCCGCCACATCTGTCGCTACCAAAATACTCACTCTGTTTTCACGAAAATCACGCACGATTCGCTGCCGCTGATTTTGTCGTTTACCGCCATGAAGCCCTTGAACCCTAAATCCTTTTTGTCTCAATGATCCCGATAATTTTTCCACAATCCTTCGGGTTGATCCAAAAACCAACACTTTTTTAAATTCAGACAATCCCATCAACTCGTGCAATTTTTGCTCTTTGGCGTATCTGGCTACCCTAACAATGTTTTGTTCCACATGTGAGGAAGCATCAGCCGTTTTCACCGATATTTTAATCGGATCGGTCAAAAACATGTTTATCAAAGGTTCCACTTTTCTGTCTATTGTGGCTGAAAAAAACAAAGTCTGTCGGGTGCGAGGGGTTTGGTCCACAATTGATTTAATGTCATTGATAAAGCCCATATCCAACATTCGATCAACTTCATCCAAGACTACTGTATTCAAAGTTCTAAAATCAATCACCCCTCTCCTGCCCAGATCCATAATCCTTCCTGGAGTTCCGATAATCACATTTGGCCCTCTTTTAACACTGGTTATTTGTTCCCTCAAATAAGCTCCACCGATAACCAAAGCCAAGTAGACCCTTAATCCCGGCGTAAACGATCGGAAATCTTGTTTTATTTGTTGAGCCAATTCTCTGGTCGGGGCGATAACAATCATCCTTTCATTGGGATTATTCAAAATCTTGTTAATTAGGGGTAAAGCAAAGGCCGCTGTCTTCCCTGTACCCGTGTTAGCCAATCCCAAAACATCACGATTATTCATAATATGAGGAATAGTTTGATCCTGAATTTGAGTTGGTTTCACATAACCCTTAGCCATGACATTTGCCAGTAGTTGCGGTTGGAAATTAAAATCACTAAACGAATTTACCGTTTGAGTATCTTCAATATTAACGAATTCCTCGGCTCTTTTTATATAAAGTGATCTGTCGATCTTACTTTTAGCAAATCCTCGACTCCGGTTGTTGTTAAATCGGCCCCTATTATTATTAAATCTCCCTCGGTTTTGTTGACCGGAAAAATTACGAGATTGTCCCTGTTGGTTGTTATTTCTTCGGAAACCACCCGAATAGCTGTTGTTATACATATTTACTATAAATTGCGGCAATCCCGACCTCAGCCGGAACAATGTGCCCAAATATAATAAATATCAAAAGATACTCGGTCGGGCAGACTAGATTCTTAGCCTAACTTAAATCTGAGTAGTATAACACGATATCAATAACTTACCTATTTTTTTACCTTTTTTACCTTAGTCTTTTTCTTCTTTTTTGTTGCTATTTTCTGACTTGGTTTTTCATTCCTTCTCATCAATTCCAAAATCTGAGCTAGTTTAGAGTTAATCGAGGCCAACACCTCGCCGTTTAAATTCTGGCTTTGACCGGCTCCTTTATTGTCAAAATTTCTTCCCCCGCCAAAGCTATCACGTCTTTGTCCTCCGCCTCGATTCTTTTCAAAACAATTGGAACAATACACCGGCTTACTGCCATCGGGTGAAAAAGGTACTTGGCATTCCCGCCCACACTTATCACATACCGCCGGATACATTCTTCTGTCGCTTCGCGATCCGCCTCGTCCGCCTCTGTCTCCCCGATCCCCAAAATCTCTCCTACCCCCACCATAGCTTCCCCGATCATTTTGCCCATCATTTCGATTAAAATATGCCATGTCAGGATTCTATCACAACCTAAGTAAAAGTATACAACCAAGATTTTTTGCCTTATCAATCTCGGCTCAGTTCAGCACTTTGATTTTATTAGCCAAGACGTTTAAAATAAACCAATGGAAAAAACACTCATAAATCTGACTAAGGCCTTTGTTGGTGAATCACAAGCTAGAAATCGTTATTCCTTCTACGCCAAAATTGCCAGGAAAGAAGGTTTTGAGCAAATTGCTGATATTTTCTTGCAAACGGCCGAACAGGAAAAAACTCACGCCAAAAGATTATTCGAACACATCCAAGAATTAAAGGCCAAAACCAAAGGGAAACTGGACGAAATAAAGGTTGAAGCCGTAGCTCCTACAGTTTATGGCAACACTTCTGATAACCTGAAAGCCGCCATCGCCGGAGAAAACCATGAATATACCCAAATGTATCCCAAATTTGCCAATATTGCTCGGCAAGAAGGATTAATCAAAATCGCCGCCAGACTGAGATCTATTGCCATTACCGAAAGACATCATCGGGATAGATATAAAAAACTATTAAAACAAGTTAAGGCCAAAACTCTCTTTAGTAAGAAAACCAAAATTTGGTGGATTTGTCGGGAATGTGGCTACATGCATTTCGCCAAACAACCTCCGCTAAAATGTCCCGCCTGTGACCACCCTCGTGGTTTTTATCAAGTTAAATGCGAAAAGTATTGACAAAAAATTTTCCCACTAAACTCAAACAAATTCAGCTTCTCCTCTATTCTCTGATAATCTTTTTCCTCGCCGTAATTTGTCTAATTATCATTCCTTTTCCTTCCGTCACTAAGCGCCAGCTTTTTCCTTTCTTGGCCGTTTTTTCCCTCGCCTTCTTTGTCTTGGGTGCGATTTTGCTATTTTTAACCTTAAAAACCAAGGCCATCAACCCCAAATTCAAAAAATTTTTAATATTAACCGGTAGTTCTTCCACCGCTTTTCTTCTCAGCGTCCTGCTTCATAATTTTCTTTATGCCCTAAGCATTCTTTTTCAACACATTTCCATGTTGTCTCGTCTGTTCGAAATGTTACATGCCGTCTTTTTCATCATCGGAATTTTCGTCTGCCCCATTGTTTTTGTCGTTGGTATAGTTGGCAGCATAATCCAATCACGCCACCAATAAACCGAAAATCCGTCCGATTTTTCCAATCACGCCACCCCAAAACAGACCAACCTGTTACGGTTGACCTGTTTTTATTTCAATCTATCTTTAGTTTTTGATTAATATCTGCTTCCGCCACCGAATCCGCCGCCCCCACCTTGGGAGTAGCTGTTATTTCGGGGTGGTCTGTCTGTCATTGGTTTGGCTTCATTGACCTTTACAGTCCGGCCGTCCAACTCTTTTCCATCCCACATTTCGATTGCTTTTACAGCTTCTTCATCGGTGGACATTTCCACGAATCCAAAACCACGAGATCTTCCTGTGTTTCTATCTTTAATAACTAACGCCGAAACTACTGTTCCGGCTTGAGCGAAAGCCGCTCCTAAACTTTCATCGGTGGTGTCGAAAGACAAGCCGCCAATATACAATTTTTTTGCCATTGCTTTAAAAAATTATTAAT
>CAYQNE010000030.1:0-6579 GCA_964418875.1 uncultured Gammaproteobacteria bacterium
AAAGGGGTGATGGTAATTTCCAATCGATATTTTACTTCAAATGTTCATCAGGTGGTCAAGTTTAAGGGTAAAGCCAGGAAGGATTTTAGAAATTGGCTTTGGGACGCCGGTTGGAACCAGATGAAGATTTATCGACCGGATTTGGTGATAGTACTAAGGATTCCTCCGAAAGTGGCGGTGGATTTGATTAAAAGAAAGATGGAGAGAGGTTATGTGGGAGGGAAAGGGGTTGACAAGATGGAGGAAAATATGGAACATCAGATGGCGGCGGCGAAGGAGTATGAAAGAATGTGTAAGTATAATTCGGATTGGGTGACAGTTGATTGCTGTAATAGTCGGGGTGAATTAAGGACACCAAAGGAAATTTCCGGGGATGTGATGAAAGAAATTGAAAAGAGAGGTTGGGGGCGGAAATAGGATAAAATATGGGTATGGATAAAGTATTTGAATTAATAAAGAAAGAGGAGAAAAGGCAGAAAGGACAGATACAACTGATTGCCAGTGAAAATATGGCTTCGGGAGATGTAAGAAGGGCGGTGGGGAGTTGTTTAGCTAATAAGTATGCCGAGGGTTATCCGGGGAGGCGTTATTACCAGGGTAATGAGGTGATAGATGAGATTGAGAACTTGGCAATTGAAAGGGGCAAGAAGTTGTTTGGAGTGGAACACATAAATGTTCAACCTTATTCAGGTTCACCGGCTAACAGTGCAGTTTTGATGGCTTTGTTAAATCCGGGGGATAAGATTTGCGGTTTGAAATTGTCGGCGGGGGGGCACTTGACTCATGGACATCCGAAAATTACTTTTTCAGGTAAATATTTTGAGTCGGTACAGTATGGGGTGAGGGCAGATGGGCGGATTGATTATGATAAATTGGCTGATTTGGTGAAAAAGGAAAAACCAAAATTGATTTGGGCAGGGACGACAGCTTACCCTTACATCTTGGACTGGAAGAAGTTTGGTGAAATTGTCGACAGCGTGGGAGCTTGGTTGGTGGCTGATATCTCTCATATCGCCGGATTGGTGGTAGGGGGAGTTCATCCTTCCTCGGTGCCTTATGTTCATTTAATCACTTCAACAACTCATAAAAGCTTGAGAGGACCAAGAGGGGCGGTGATTGGGGTAACAAAAAAAGGACTGATGAAAGATGGTGATTTGGCAAACAAGATAGACAAAGCGGTGTTTCCAGGACTACAGGGAGGGCCACATATGAATTCAATTGCCGGGATGGCAGTGGCTTTTGAGGAGGCAGATAGTTTGGAGTTTAGGGATTATGCAAAACAAATAGTGTCAAATGCTAAGGTGTTGGCAGAAAGCTTGAGAGAGGAGGGTTTTAAGGTGTTTGGAACAGAGAATCATTTGATGGTGGTGGAAGTAGGTGAGGGGAAGGGAAAAGAAGTGGCAGAAGCCTTGGAAAAAGCAGGAATAATTTGTAATGCCAATACCATACCGCATGATAAAGCGGGAGCGTTTAGGCCATCAGGAATGAGGCTGGGGACACCGTGGGAGACAACAAGAGAGATGAAGGAAGGAGACATGAGGAAAATTGGAGAATGGATTGGGAGAGTAGTAAAGAAAGGGGAAATAGAAAAAGTGGGAGAAGAAATAAGGGAATTTTTGAAAAAGGGAAAGAATTAAGATTTTTGGGTTCTTTTTTTGAGAATGTGGATAGCGGTAGGGATGAGGAGAGCAAAACCGAGGAATTGGAGGAGTTGAGGCCAAAAGAGAATGTAAATAGTGTCGGATGATATGTTCTGATCTAATTGCCAAGCATTAGCCCAGTTGTTGGCCAAGGTGTGGTTTTTGAGGAAAACTGGCTTGCCTAGTGGCAGGTAAACTTTGGGGTCGGAGAAGTAAAAGGCTAGCCAGCCGGGGTCGAAAGATTGAGGTAAAGTTAAGTATTGGTTTGGTGATGGGTCTTGGGGGAGATCAATTTTGTACCAAAAAAGGTGATTGGTGCTATTAAGGTATTGTCGATTGATTGATGATGTGGGTATTGGCGGATTGTGTTGGTGAATGAGATCAGAGTAAGGAAAAGGGTAAAGAGTGACCGATTTGATGTCGTTGGCGGTGTAAGTCTGATTAAAGGAGTGGTTGTTGAATATAAAGTTTAGTCCGGAGTCAAAATCAAAGTTTTGACGGGCGGGGATGATTAACCAGGCAGTGGTCCAGTCCGGTTTTTTTTCAAGCTGGGTGGTTAGGTATTTATTTTGAGAGTTTTCGGAAACAAGACTGATCTCTAAAGGTAAACCGGTGATGTGGCGGTATTCTATGCGGGCAAGATACGATTGGGAAAGTTTGGCGTTAGGAAAGTCGACAACGAATAGGTTTTGTTGGTTTTGGTTTTCGAGACGGTGGAAAGTGGTTTGGTGATCGGTGACAAGGGTTGTTTGGGGATGATTGAGGGAAGAGAAGTGGACTGGTTGGTTAGCAGAGTAGTCGATGGGAAAAATGGTTTGAGTGTTGTGGTTGGAAAGAATGATATTGTCTTGGTCGAAGTTGATGGTGAAAGAAATTTCTGATTGGAGACGACTAGAAAACAGATCGGCAAAGGGAAAGATAGTTTTAGCTTGATTGGAAATAATATAATCACCGGTTAATTGGAAAACCGGGTCTTGATAGGAGAAACCAAAGGGTTGAATTATTGGCGGAGAGCTGACAAGGTAAGGTTTGGTGGGGTATTGATATTCAAAGACAGAGATACGGCCAAATTGTTTTTTGGGTTTTAGACTGGGGACTTGATTGAGTAGATTTGATGTAGAGGTGGAAAGCTTGCTGTAGACTTTGTCGTCAGGGAAATAAATATTGTTGTCGAAGATGACAAATTGGATATTGTATTGGTCAAAAATGTTTTTAAGGAGTTGAGGATCTTTTTTTTGGAGAGCGGTGGTCAGATGCCAGTAGTATTGTTCGTTTTTTAGATTCCAAGCATCGAAGGCGCGATCGAGAATGGGTTGGGGCAGGGCGTGCCAGATGAAACCGGAACCACTTGGTTTCCAGAGATAATTGGTCCAACCCCAGAAAGAGCCTTGGGGGAGGTTAGCAATACGGCCGGATGAAGGTTGGTTATTAAAGTAATCAAAAAGCTGTTGATATTCATGAGGGATATTGACTTTTCTTTTGGGTGAGATGTAGTTGCCTTTGAAGATAGGAAAAGAGAGAGTCAAAAGTAGAAGGGCGTAGGAAGAGTAGATGATAAAAGAGTTGGTTTTGTGATGGTATTTGAGTTGCTTTAGTATATTAATCAGAGTATTTAGTCCGTAGGCAGATAAGAGCGAGAAAGAAAAAATAGCGGGGACAATAAATTTGGTCCATGGAGAACGAAAGATCTGATTGACTAGGGGGAAATTTCGAAGGTATTGATTGAGGTGATTGAAGGGGGAGGTGTTGGTGAGAAGAGTGAGAGCTGATAAAGAAAACAAGAAGAGGATGGAGAGGGTGAGTGGTTTTAGTTTTTTGGGTTTGGAGAGAAGACGAACTAGACCCAGGAGAGCAAAGGCAGAGAGTAAGTAAGCTGAGACAAGAACGTATGAGTTGGAAAAATAACTGATCCAGGGGGCCATCATTTTGCTGTTGTTGTCAGGAAAGTCATAGTAATAGCCTCGAAGCAATAAAAAGTCATTTATGTTGCCTCGAGCAATATTGCGTTGGTAGGTTTGGTCGTTGCTCATGAAGTTGCCGATGCCTTGGGTGGGACTGTTGGGGTTGCCAGAAAGGAAGTAAAGTTGGGGAAGGATCCAGAATGAATTGATGACAAAGATTAATAATAAGATTTTTAGGGAATTTGTAATTTTTGTTTTTGGGTTTTTGTTTGAAGTTAAGAAATAGGAAGAAAGAACAAGTAGGACACATATTAGATAGACAGCAAAGAGGGTTTGGACATAGAAACTGGGGATGGCCAATAGATTGATGAGTGTTAGCTTGATTAGATTGGAGCGGGAGGGTTTTTTGAGATAATGCCAAAGAGAAAAAATAAGCCAGGGGAAAAAGCCCCAGAAAGTGGAAAAGGTTTCAAGAGGATTCCAGAAGTATTGGATAGAGCCGAAATTGAGAAGGTAAAACAAGGAGGAGAATAGGATTGTAAAAGGAGAGAATTTGGAAAACTTTTTGAGGCCAAAAAAGATACCGAAGGTACCCAAAAAAAGCATGGCAAAATGCCAGAGATAACGGATAAGATTGATGGGGAGAACGAGAACGAAAGGGAGAAGGATGATTTGACGGATCAGATCGGTGGAGTGAGCCATGCCGCCAACCAATCCTAAGCCTTGGTATTGTTGCCAAACAGCAAAAAGAGATCTTTTTAGATTGATCCAGATGTTTAATTCTGGTATGAGATTGTCCCAACCGATTAGATAAGTGTTGGGGGTGTAATTGGTAAAGAAGATTAGAAAAAGAACAGCTACAAGAATCAGTTTATCCCAGTGTGGTTTGAGCTTTCTGACAAATGGCATTAATTCATTTTACCTCAAGTCTGGCGGGAATTGAATTAAAACCAAGTTTAAGTTGAGTGGTGCCACGGATAAGATGCCAGAGGGAGTATATGAGTGAAGCGGGGAGGAGACCGATGATGATGATTTGGGCCAAATTGATGATGATGGCGGTGAGACTGGGATAGTGTCCGTTCCTGATGGCCAGAAGTCGGCTTTGGAGAGTGAGATAAAAGGTTTTTTTTGGATCAGAGCGGGAAAGAGAATTATTGACTTGGCGGTAGAAATAGAGATTGTCCTTGAGATTGGCGAAAAACCCGTAGTTTAGTAATCGGAAGTAGAGGTCTGTTTCTTCGGCGCTGGTTTTGGAAGGAGAGTACCAGCCAAAATTTTTCGGTAGAAGTTTTCGGTTGATCATCATATAGCCCTGTTGGATCGGTACAGCCCAGAAGAGCATGTTTTTGATTTGGGAAAATTTAGTGGGAAAAGGTTTGGAGCCGATGACTTGGTTGTCTGTGTTTATAATGGTACATTGGCCACCAACCAAGACAGTTTTAGGATGGTTTTTAAGATAGGTGATTTGTTTTTGAAGACGGTCGGGGGTGGAGATATCGTCGGCATCCATGCGGGCCAGGTATTGACCGTGAGCGTGAGAAATGGCAATGTTGCTGGTGAGAGAGACGCCAAGGTTGATTTTGTTTTTATAGGCTCTGATGCGTTTATCTTTTTTGGTGTATCTTTGGATAATTGACCAAGAGGAATCAGTGGAGGCATCGTTAATAATGATGAATTCGAAGTTTTGATAACTTTGAGACAGGATGGATTCGATAGCTTGAGGAAGATAGAGGGCGGCATTAAAGACAGGCATGTAGACAGATAGAACTGGTTTTTTGATTTTGTAGTTAGTCATAAAAAAGTTTCGCCCCGCGGTGGCGGGGCTCATCAGTTCCGATTAGTCGGAAAACTTCTAACCCCTTTCTTCTTCTTTCCTTTCCTTTTTTTTCCTTTCCCCCTGCGGGTGCTTAGTCTAGAGGACCAGCATTCCCGCAGGGGGTGAGAGGAGGAGGCTACGGTGCCAAGTTGGGCTCTTGCCAACTGACCTGGTAGGCCCCCTCTTTGGCGCACATGCCCCGGGGTTCCTTTTCCAGAACGTCGATCCAGCTTTTGACATGAGCCTGGATTTCGGTTTTGGTGGGAGGAGCCGAGCCGGTCCATTGCCAAGTGCGGAAAGCGCCTTTCATTGTTATGCGTTCTCCGCTTGGGCTGGTGGTGATGTGGGCCGTGCAGGCGACCTCAGGAGTTCCCTCGTCGGCGGGTCCGGCATAGAACCAGGATACGGTGACGCGGTTGTCTCCGTCGTGATCGACGTTGACAATGTCCTGTCGGTCACCGGCCGGATGGAAATCGACTTCCTCCCACATACCAGTCACGGTTATCGTACTTGCGGTTGTGATTGGGCTTTTGACCGTGATCACGACAGGTGTTGGAGTCGTCATTTTGCTGAGTATGACCTCTGTTTCTTCTTCGTCGGCGATAACGCCGTTTTCATAGACGAAGAGAGGTATTTTGTGTACTTCTGTGACGACGACCGTCTCCCTGACGATCACTTCTTCCGGTTGCGCGTTAGCGCCGCCGGCGAACCAAAGCCAAACTCCTATACCAATGATCAACATCCCCACCAGTACCCAACGCAAAATACTCCAAATTGTTCTTAACATTTCCTTCTGTCTCCTTTCTGAGACTAGTGACAAGGTGTGGTGTTCGGAGATATACACCTTATCTTTTTTTTGTTTTTGCTCGCGCGAGCAGAACACCGTACTATTCCGAAGTTGTTTCGGGATAAAACGGTGCCCTGCTCTTGGAGTGTTTAGGAAAGAATTTGAAGAAAGAGATTGTTAATGTACGGTAGGAGAAATTGGGGTTTGGCGTAAGTGCCAAAAACAATTGGTCCTACTTTTGACAATTAGATATCAAGTGGTCAGAGTATAGCAAAAAAGATGAATAAGAACAAGTTATAGGATAGTGTTTAAGGGAGGAGGCGGAGGCTAAAAGATAAGAGGGGGATTATTGATAGATGGAATGAGTGCCGATATTGATGAATACAACGGTTTGGTTATTTTCGATAATGAAAAGAATGCGGTGAGGATGGCTGA
>CAYQNE010000031.1:0-4606 GCA_964418875.1 uncultured Gammaproteobacteria bacterium
AGGAGTGGTGACTTTCTTGCCGGTGTTGATGTAACCATAAGAAGGATTTTCAGATGTTGGCTTGGCACCGAGAATGACAATTTTATTTTGGCTGACGGCGATACGAGCAGAGGTCTTAATGTTTTTTTTGAAAGCGGAAATGTTTTTAATATAATGGTCTGAAGGCATGGTGGTGATGACGGAGTTGGGGTTTCGGTGCTGGATGATGGTGGTGGCGTAGAGAATGGCCATGGCAGTATTTTTCCTGAGGGGTTCGGCAATGATGTTTCGGGTGGGTATTTTTTTAGTGATGTGTTGGCGGGTTTTGGTGAAGTATTTTTGGTTGGTGATAAGGAAAATTTGAGAAGAAGGGACGATTTTCTGACAGCGTTTGATGGTTTGTTGGAGGAGGGATTTGGGACTAAGGATGGGGAGAAATTGTTTGGGATTGTCAGTGCGGGAGAGAGGCCAAAGACGGGGGCCGGTACCGCCACAGAGAATTACGATGAAGTGTTTTGGTGTGTTTGGCATAGGCGACCGATAGTCTTTTTGAAGTTTAGCATAAAGACTTTTTGAGAAAATTTTTGGGCTTGGTGACGGCAGTCTTGGGGATTGAAGTTTTGGGGTCTGAATTGTTGAAGAGCTTGCTTGAGGCTATTGAGATTTTGCTGTGGAAAAAGGATGCCGGTAGTTCCCGGTTTGACGGTTTCCAGAAAACCTCCTTTTTTGAGGGCAATGACTGGTTTGCCGCAAGCCATGGCTTCAATGGGGGTGAGGCCGAAATCTTCATGTTGGGGACAGATGAGAGCCTGACAATTTTGGTAAAGGGACAAAAGTTTTTGGGATGAGACTTGGTGGAGAAAAGTGATGTTGTCAGCGCGGAGTTGTTTTTTGAGTTTTTGGAGGTATTTTTGTTGGCGGCCGGTGCCGACGATGACCAGAGGTAGATTGAGTTGGTGACAGGCGTGAATGGCCAGATCAACTTTTTTGTGGGGAACCAGACGAGAAACAAGCAGAAAATATTTTTGAGATTGGTTTTGATTGGGTTTGAAATGGTTGAGGTTGGTGCCGGGGTAGATAAGGGTGGATGGTCGACGGTAGTATTTTTTGAGGCGGTTTTGGGCATTTTTTGAACCGGCTAGCAGATAATCCGGTCGTTGGCGATAAATTTGATCGTGTCTTTTGTAAACATTTATGAAGGGCTGAATAAGGGGGTGTTTTTGTCGATAAACATGGCGATTAATATTATGAAAATAACAGAGATAGAGAGTTTTTGGTGGGGTTAAAAGGCAGTGGCCAATGGTGGTGGTGGAGGAGATAACAATGTCAAAAGAGGAAAAATCAAACTGTTCCAAGGCCAAGGGGTAGAGGGGGGTGTAATAGACGGGATTATTAATGGCGTTGGGGAGTTTTTGTAGGAAAGATGTGATGATTTTGGTTTTTTTTGGTAACCATTTGGTTTTGGCGGGATTATGAACCAGGGTGTAGATGGGGGCGTCGGGAAAAATTTTTAGAATATCAAGAAGAACTCTTTCGGCTCCACCCCATTGGTTAAGCCAGTCATAAAAAAGAGCTACTTTCATGTTTTTGTTCAGTTTGGTTGTTTTAACACTTTTTGGTAGATAGTTAGGGTTTTTTTGGCGGTGGTCGACCATGAATATTTTTTAACTTGTTGGTGGCCGAGACGGATGAGTTTTTGACGCAGAGTTTTTGATTTTTGCAGTTTTTTGATTTGGGAAATTAGTTGGGATGGTTGATGGGGGTTGAAATAGAGAACAGAGTTTCCGTGAATTTCAGGGAGACAGCTGGAATTACTGGAGATAACGGGACAGTTGAGGGCCATGGCTTCAAGGCCGGTGAGAGAAAAACCTTCCATAAAAGAGGGATGGATCAAGGCCAGGGCTTGGGAATATAGTTTTTGGAAGTGGGAATCGGGCAGGAAGCCCAGAAATTGGACTTGTTTTTGCAGTTTTATTTTTTCGACTTGTTGAGACAGGCGGTGGTGGAAGATATTTTTTTTGGCGATGATTTTGAGGTGTAGATGGGGAAGTTTTTGGAGAGCCCGGAGAATAATATCGATGTTTTTGTGGGGGTACAAGTTGCCGGTGTAGAGCAGATAATTTTGTGGAGGACTGAGTTGGTTGGGGGTGGGGGTTAAAAATTTCGGGTCGACGGCTTCGGGGGTGACGGTAACCGGGGTGGAGGTGTGTCGGTTTAAATATTTTTTCCAAAAGTTACTGGGGACAATGAGGTGGCGACTGGTGCGAATGACGATGGAGGTGAGCAATCGGTAGGCCAAATATTTGGGCCAGTAAAAGAGAGGATTTTTGGTGGTAGTCCCCCGTCCTTTATAAAAGTGTTTGATGAGGTCGTGGATAGTGACGACTGATTTGCCCAAATATAAAACGGGTTTATTGAAGTGAGTGAAATGAACCAGGTCCGGTTTTAGTTGGCGGAGGAGACCGGGAAGCTTGATTTGTTCGGCTAGCGAATAATGAGGAATATCGGTGGCAATATAACTGAATTTTGACCCCAAATCTTTTTTGATTTGAGGCAGGAGTTTTTTGTAGACCAAGAGGGTGAATTGATATTGATTGAAGTGGGGTAATTGGCTGAGGGCCAGTAAAAGATTTTTGGTGTAACGACCAATGCCGGTGTGTTGGGAACCGTATAGTCTGGCGTCAATGACGATATGGGGTTGCATGGTTATATTTTATCTTTTTGAGCTATCTTTTGGGTGGGATTGGTTTTGTAGCCCTGAAAACTAATTTTGTTTTGTGGATTTTTGATGGTAAAAATTGGCTCCAGGCAGTGTTCAGTGGCTTGATCGGGAGATATGGCCAATTGGCTACCAATCAGTATTTGTTCTTTGTAAATATCTGTTTTCCAGTGGATGGAGCGGAATTCGATGTTGTCTATCTGTCGTGTTTGGTCGAACTTTGTTTGGTGGTAGTAATTGGAGACAATGAAATTCTGTTTTTGGAATTTTGATGGAGGAGTTTGAAGAAAGAAGGCGAGGGTTATATAACTTGGTTTTTGGTTGTCGATAATAATGGGGGTATCGGGGTATTGCCGGATGATTTGAGCCAGTTGCCGATGGCCGTGGTTCCAAAAAGTGGCCCGTTCTGATGGAAACAAAACGAAATATGATCGCCAGAGGGTGAGGAGGGAAAAGGCAAGGATGGGTAAAAGAGTGAGATGGGGGAGTTTTTTTAGAAGAGTTTGGGTGCCAAGACCGATGATCAGAATTAGGGGGAGAAGGGCTTGAAGGTTTCTTTGGGTAGAAAAGGGATCATTGGCTAAGGAGGCGGGGATGATAGAAGAAAAGAGAAGGATAAGGATGTATTTGGTTTGGGGTTTTTTGAGTTTGGACCAAAGCAGGTAAAGTCCAGTAATGTAGGGAAAAACCATCCAAGGGTAAAAAACCGATAGTTCGGGGATTGATCTTTGAGGGTCGGGGTCAGGGAGGAAAAAGAGAGATTGGGGGGAAAGATAGGTTGACATTTGGGATAACTTATCAAAAATTAGGGAGTTGATTGTTTTTGATGAAGAAAAAAGCCCTGTTTTGACCCAAAAGGCGGGAGTGCCAAGTAAGTATAAATTTGGTATTTGGGTGATGACACAGAGGAGTAGTCCGGTTAGGTGTTGGCGATGGAGTGATTTTTTGAAAATGACAAGAAAGAGAAAAAGGAATATGGGGGCCAGTATTTTTTGCGGGTGTGAACTGTAGGCCGACAGTGATAAAACCAGGTAGGCCGGGATGATAAGTTTTTGGTTTTTTAAGCTGGAATAAAATAAAAGAGAGCTGAGGCAGAAGAGGAAAAAGCCGAGGTAGATTTCGTAACCGATACGGCCGAAAAATATATTCCATGGTGATATCAGAAAAAGAATGGCGCTTAAATAGGGATTGATTTTTAGTTTTTTGGCCAACAAAAATACGATTAGGCCGGTGGTTATGGCCATGATGGCTGAAGGTAGGCGTATGGTAAAAACCGTTAATCCGATTAGTTTGATAAATGGAACCAGAAGGTAAATAAATAGAGGGGGTGAGTATGAGCCAAAAAGTCTGAAAGCAATTGGGAGGGTTTGACCATATTCATCTTTGGCGGTTTGGAGAATGGAGTAGGCGTTGTAGCCGATGGTGGCTTCGTCCAGATAAAAACCGGGGGGAATGCTATCGAGCTTGATGAGGTAAAGAGGAGAGGCTAGGAGAAGCAGGATGATAAGGGGAATATATTTTTTCATTTGAGAACGCCTTTGTATATGGAGAATGTGATGAGGGGGAAGAGAGCGAAGGTCCCCAGCGGATTTTTATTGCCAATAACAGTAACCAGAAGAATGACGGTAAGGGCAAGATAGAGGGGGAAATATTGTTTTTGTTTAATCAGGCGGAAGAGCCCCATTAGAAAGAAGGGTAGAAGTAGAAATGAAAACTTGGGGTAGATGTCGAGACTATTGTTCTCTCTGGGGTGGTAGGTAAAAAAGTAAATATTTTGATCAAGGACGGAAAAGAAATTTTGTTTGAGGTGATGGATAGCTTGATTTTCAGGACGGCCTTCTATCCACCAAGGTAGGGAGAGATGTTTGAATTGGGGGTAATAATTGAGTCTTCGAGCTCGAAGGTCTT
>CAYQNE010000031.1:4706-6355 GCA_964418875.1 uncultured Gammaproteobacteria bacterium
AGGGAGAGATGTTTGAATTGGGGGTAATAATTGAGTCTTCGAGCTCGAAGGTCTTTTTCCAGTGGGGAAATAGTGGTGATTTTAGTTCTATGAGTGGTTTGGTATTGAAAAACAAAAAGAAGAAAGAATGATAGTAAGAGAATGGGCCTGGTTTTTGGTTTTATATTAGACAGAAATGTGAGAAGGGTGGTTGTTAGCAAAAGGACAAAAATGGTGGAATTGGTCTTTTGGACAGTCCAAATCCAATTGTTAGCAAAAATTAATACGAGAAAAAAAAGAATTTTATAGGTATTTGGCTTTAAAGACACGGAGTTTTTGAAGTAAATTAATAGCCAATAAAACTAATTTTTGAACGGGTGGGGAGTATTGGTCTAGAAGATGGTCTTGGTAAAAGATGCGCATGGCTTGGGTAGAGGCTCTGGCGGCTTTGATGCGGGTTTGACGGTTAGCTGTAGAGATTGTGCGACTCTCTTTAATAATACCGGATGAAATTCCTTGAAAATGAGTGATATGACAATGAGGATAAAAAAACAATTTATAGTTGTTTTTTTTGAGCTGATAGCAAAGATCCAGGTCTTCGCCGTAGAAAAAATATTTTTCATTCCACCAGCCGATCCCCTCCCCTACTTTCTTTTTTATCATCAGGAAGGCACCGAGACAGGCCTCAATGGGATGAGTTTTATTTTTGTTAAGATGACCGAGAAAATAACCGGAAAAAGTTTTTGATTGAGGAAAAAGTTTGGCCAGACCGCTGAAGTGGCAAAAGGCTCGCCAAGGAGTGGGGAAGCCACGGTGACATTCAGGTTGAAGTCGGCCGGTTTTGGCCAGAATTATTTTGCATGTAGCGGCATCGACTGAGGAGCGTTGATCGAAGAAGTTAATCATTTTTTGTAGAGTGGTGGGGGGAAGAGTGGTGTCGGGGTTGAGGAAAAGAACATAAGAGGAGGATGAATTGACCAGTTTTAGTCCCTTGTTGTTGCCGGCAGAAAAGCCAATGTTTCGGGTTAACTTTAGAAATTCAGTTGAGATTTTTGGATTGGAAGGAAGATTTTTTTGGGCGATATTGAAAGAATTGTCGGAGGAGGCGTTGTCGGTAACGATAATTTGAACCCGGTCGCGGAGACGGGATTTTAGAATAGACTGAAGACACTTTTGAAGAAAATTATCGGTATTATAGTTGAGAATAATGACGGATAGTTTACTTTTGTTGGCAGATTTGTTCATAGATTTGGTTTAGACCGTCAACACTTTTTTCATAGGAATAGTGTTTTTTAATTAAAGTGTTAGCGGCTTGACCGATGGCGGTTCTTTTTTGTTTGTTTTTTAACAAGTCGATAGTGTGTTTGACTGTTTGATGATAGGAGCAGACGATAGCGTGTTGGAAGTTTTTGATTTTGATACCACCCATGCCTTGAGGGGTAGTGATAATGGGGAGTTGGCAAGCCATGGCTTCGAGGAATTTGTTTCTGGTGCCGCCGCCACTACCCATGGGAGCCAGCAGTGTCCAGCAGTAATTGTAATAGTATTGAGGGTCTTTGGCTTGGCCGTCGTTGTCAGCTTCAGTGATGATGATGTCCTGTCGGTGTAAATGACCGTAGAAGGTGGGGGCGTGACGACCGACAATAAAAAGCTTGCAGTCGGGTATTTGT
>CAYQNE010000032.1:0-6275 GCA_964418875.1 uncultured Gammaproteobacteria bacterium
AATCAAGGTTGAGATTAAATCAGATCAAGTTTTAGTTACCCCTTTGTCTTCCGACAAAAAAACCAAGGCTAACCACGGTACCATTAGGGCTCATATTAACAATATGGTGACCGGAGTCCAAAAACCATGGACCAAGCAGTTGGAAATTCGGGGCACCGGATATAAAGCCTCCGCCACCGGTGATAAAATCACTCTTATTGTTGGCTTTATTCATCCCGTAGACATAGCTATCCCCCCTGGTATTAAAGTCCAAATTGACGATGAAACCAAAATTACCGTTTCTGGTGTCGACAAAACAATGGTGGGGCAACTGGCCAGTAATATCAGAAAAGCCAAAAAGCCCGAACCCTATCAAGGTAAAGGCATCCGCTATGTTGATGAGTATATAAAAATTAAACCGGGGAAGGCCGCTAAAACCACCGTCTAAACATGATTAAACAACCAGCAAAAACCAGACGAAGTAAAAAAGTAAGAGCCAAGTTGGCTCGGCATAAAGGTATCCCTCGTTTAACCGTTTTTCGTTCTAATCGTCATATTTGGGCGCAAATTATCGACGACAAGCATGGTCGCACCCTTGTTTCGGCTTCCTCGAAATCAGTTCAGTCTGACGGCAGTAAACTGAATCAAGCTATTGCCGTCGGTGGTCAGATTGCCAAAAAGGCCCTTAAGGTTAAAATTAATCGGGTCCGATTTGATCGTGGCCCCTACCTCTATCATGGTAGAATCAAGGCTCTGGCTGATGCCGCCAGAAAGGCAGGCCTATTATTTTAAAAAATGAATCAATCATATAATTCTCGTCACCATGACCGCCCGGCTGAAGAATTTGCCGATAAAGTAGTCCAGATAAAACGCGTCTCCAAAAAGACCAAGGGTGGTAATCAAATTTCCTTCACCGCTTTGGTTGTTACCGGTGACAAGAAATCGCGGGTAGGTGTCGGTTTGGGTAAAGCCAAAAATGTTTCTGATGCCATTCAAAAAGCCATAAAAAGAGGCAGAAGATCAATGATCACTATCCCCCTGGATAAGGGCACAATTCCCTCCACCATCAAAATTAAATTTAAAGGAGCATTAGTTTTAATTCGTCCCGGCAAGAAAGGTTCCGGTATTATTGCCGGCGGTCCGGTTCGTGCCGTAGTTGAATTAGCCGGCATAAAAGACATCACCAGTAAAATCATTGGTTCCAAAAATAAATCGATTAATGTTTGGGCCACTTTTAAGGCCCTGGCCAAACTAACCTAACCATGAATCTTTTAAGCCAATTACGGCCCACCTCCACCAAATCCAAAAAAAGAGTTGGTCGTGGCTATGGTTCCGGAGTCGGTGGTCACACCTGCCGTCGCGGAGCTAAGGGAGACAAGGCTAGAGGCAAGACCAAACTCACCTTCGATGGTTCTAAGATAAAAAAGGGATGGATTAAAAGAACTCCTTTTTTGAGAGGGAAACATCGTCTCATTAGCCATCGAACAGTTATCAATATTAATCTTGATCAACTTAATTCTTGGTATAAAAATGGTGCTAAAGTTAATCGCCAGAACCTGGCCAAAGCGGCCGGCATTCCTCCCTTTCAATCGGCTTCAAAACCAATTAAAATATTATCCAACGGTGAAATCAAAAAGTCTTTAACTCTTGACAAGATTATGCTTAGTCAAAAAGCCAAAGAGAAAATAATCAAAGCGGGTGGTAGAGTAAATTAATGAATCAAATCAAGGAATCTCTTTCGGTTTATCTTCAGGGACTAAAAACCCCTCTCTTAAGAAAAAAATTGTCTTTCACCCTGCTTGTTCTGGTTGTTTTTCGCCTCATCGCCCATGTTCCGGTACCGGGGGTCAATCTTAACCTTTTACAGCAATTCTTTTCTCAAAATCAACTCTTGTCTCTTTTAAACATTTTTTCTGGTGGTACTCTGGCCAACTTTTCTATTGTGGCCCTGGGTTTAGCTCCTTACATCAATGCCTCCGTTATGTTTCAGCTTCTCACCATGGTCATCCCCCAACTGGAGGAATTAAGCAAAGAGGGGGACTATGGTCGAGCTAAAATTAACCAATATACTCGTATGGCCACCATTCCCATTGCCATCGTTCAATCTCTTGGTATGTATGGCATTCTCCGCTCCCAAAACATTATCGGGTTACTTTCTCCCCTAATGCTGGTCAGCCTTGTTTGTAGCATGGTGGCCGGCACCATGATTATGATTTTTTTTGGCGAATTGATCGACACTTATGGTGTCGGTAGCGGTGTTTCTATGATTATTTTTGCCGGTATTATTTCCCGTTTACCGGTCAGCATTATACAGACTCTATCTCTAACTGATTTTTCCGACCCTCAAGCAAAACTAAACCTAACCATTCTCGTTTTACTATCAATTTCTGTCATTATTGGTATCATCATGGTTGAAGAGGCTATTTTGAGAATCCCCATTCATTATGCCCGCAGAGCCCAAACCACCCACTTGCCCATTAAAGTTAATACGGCCGGCGTTATGCCCATCATCTTTGCTGTTTCTTTGGCCACCGTTCCCTCATTGCTAGCTCAGTTTTTAGCTAAAGCTCCCCAACCGGCCCTCTCTGCCGTGGCTTCTTTTGTGGCTCGGTGGCTTCAGCCCCAGAGCTATGTTTACATTGTTTTTTATTTCCTTTTAGTCATCGTCTTTACCTTCTTTTACACTTCAGTAGTTTTCAAGCCCAAAGATATTGCCGATCAGTTGCGTAAATCAGGTGGATTCATCCCCGGTATTCGACCCGGCCTGGCCACCGAAAAAAGACTCCAATATCTGTTAAACCGAGTCATTGTGGTTGGAGCTGTTTTCCTGGGATTTATTGCCGTCACCCCATCGATTATTCAAAAAATGACTCAGATCTCCACCTTGACCGTTGGCGGTACCAGCATTTTAATCGCTGTTTCGGTGGTTATTGAGCTAACCCGAAAAATTGAAAATGTCGTTCAAACTCATAATTACGATAAACTAAGCTATTAAATACATGCCACTTAATCTATTCATCATTGGTCCTTCCGGCTGCGGTAAGTCCACTCAAGCCAAATTAATTGCTGATAAATATCACTTGGCCCATTTTTCCACCGGAAAACTTTTTAGAGAGCAAATGTCTCAAAAAACATTTCTTGGCTTAAAGGCTAAGAAGTTTATTGATAAAGGCGTCTTTTGTCCGGATGAGTTAGTTTTAAAAATTCTTTTTTCTGCCCTGGATTCAGTCAATTACATGAATTTTATTGTCGACGGCACTCCTCGTTCACCCACTCAGTCAAAATCAGTAGAAGACCACCTAAAGACTCATCGTCAAACCCCAACAACCTTAATTCATTTATCCGTAACCTACCAGGAAATTCAAAAACGCCGGGCCAAAATGGGACAGAGCTTTCAGGATGGCTCAAGAACAGATAATTCACCGGCCGATATTGACAAGAGACAGCAAGAATACGAAAAAGGCATCAAGCCAATTTTGAAATTTTATAAAAAAAGAAATCAACTAATTGAGGTCGATGGTAATCGACCCATTGAACCCATCTTCCGTGATATCTGTCAAAAAATCGACCAATTATCAATTAACAAAAATCAATAATGCCCCAAAATAAGCAGCCTACTGTTGACGGTCTGGTTACCGAAGTTCTTCCCAACACTCTTTTTCGAGTTAAGTTAGATGCCGGCAACATAATCCTGGCTCATCTAGCCGGCAAGCTCAGAATGCACCGTATTCGAGTCCTGGCCGGAGACAAGGTTTCTCTTGTTTTAAGCCCCGATGGCCACAAGGGCCGGATTGTTTATCGTCTTTAATCAAATTTTACCTTTGATATTGTCAGGCTTTTAGGGTAAAATACCAAAGTTTATATGAAAGTAAAATCTAGTATTAAGCGTCGTTGCGCCAAATGTAAAATAGTTATCCGTCGGGGGGTTAGACGGGTTATTTGTTCGACCAAGAGACACACTCAAAGACAAGGATGAGGATAGTCGGCGTTAACATACCAGATAACGAAAGAGTTGAGATTGGCCTGACCCGTTTTTACGGTATTGGTCGCACCAGATCCATCGTTTTAGCTAAAAAAGCCAACCTTAACCTCAACACCAGGATGAAAGCACTGTCTCGTGATGATCTTTCCCGACTGGTCAAAGCCTTAGAAGATTTTAAAACAGAGGGAGAGCTCAAAAGAGAAATCAGAGAAGCCATCAATCGCCTTAAGGCCATTAAATCTTATCGTGGATTAAGGCATACAGTTGGCCTGCCCGTCCGTGGTCAGAGAACCAAATCCAACGCCCGCACTCGTAAAGGCAAGAGGAAAACGGTCGGATCGCTTACCAAAGAAGCCTGGAGCAAGCTAGCTTCTCCATCAAGTTCTCCAGTCAAGGAGAAAGATTAAAATGCCTACCCTCCAAAACAGTAAAAAAGCTCCTCGACGCAATGTTGCCCATGCCCGGCTTTATATCAAATCAACCTTCAATAATACTATTGTCACCATCACCGACAATAGTGGAGATGTCCTGACTTGGGCTTCTGCCGGCTCAGTCGGCTTTAAGGGGGCGCGAAAATCTACTCCCTTTGCCGCTACTACTGCCATTAGAAAAGCCCTTGATAGAGCCAAAGACTTTGGTGTCAACAAGTTATCAATTTATCTTCGGGGTCCCGGTTTGGGCAGAGATGCCGCTCTCCGCTTCCTCCGAGCCAAAAGAGATTTTCAGGTAGAAATGATTTCTGATGTCACTCCTATTCCCCACAATGGCCCTCGCCCTCCCAAACAGAGAAGAGTTTAAAATAAACAAATGAGTAGAATCACATTAAACACTAAATGTCGCATCTGCCGAGCCGAAGGCGCTAAGCTGTATCTCAAAGGAACTCGTTGTTTTTCCAGTAAATGTCCCATTGAAAAGAAGGGTGCCGTTCCCCCCGGTATGCACGGTATCAAGAGGCGCCGTCGAGTCAGCGACTTTGGTCTCCGTCTTCGGGCCAAACAAAAAGCCAAAAGAATCTACGGTATCATGGAAACCCAATTCAAAAATTATTATCTCAAAGCCAAAACTATTCAAGGTCTAGTCGGAGACAATCTACTTATCTTGCTGGAGAGAAGACTAGATAACCTGGTTTACCTGTCCGGACTCTGCTTGTCTCGAGCTCATGCCAGACAGCTCGTTTCTCATAAACATTTTTTTGTTAATGGTAAAAAGATCAATATCTCGTCATACTCGGTTAAAATAGATGACGCCATTTCTTTAGATGAAGAAACCGTCAAAAAATTCAAAGGAACTCTTCGTCTCCATGAAAGAGGGTTTAAGGTCCCTCTGTGGTTGGACTTAGACAAAAAAAATCACTCCGTCAAGGTGGTAGCCCTACCTCAACCGGATCAATTCAGCCAAGAAATCGATGTTAATTTAATTATTGAATATTATTCAAGATAAAAAGGAGACTAAAAGTGGTAGACACCAATAAATTTCATATAAATACCGTTAAATCTTCAGAAAGCTATGGGAAGTACGAACTAACCCCCCTGATCGGTGGTTTCGGCCATACGGTTGGCAACAGCCTCCGCCGAGTACTTTTCATTACCGTTCCGGGAGCCGCTATCACCCGCATCAAAGTTTCTCGGACCAATCATCTTTTTTCCACTCTTTCCGGAGTTAAAGAAGACATGGTGGAGATTTCCCTAAATCTGAAAAAAATTAAATTTAAGTATGACAAAGACGAACCCATCAATCTGAAATTAAACAAATCTGGCCCTGGTATTGTTACCGCCGCCGATATTCTCGACAATGACCTCTGTCGAGTTGTCAACCCCGACCAGCATATTGCCACTTTGGCAAACAAAAAAACCAGCCTAAAAATGAAGCTCACCGTAGAAAGTGGGGTTGGTTATACTATGGCCAAAGAACAAGAAACCAATGTCACCGGTGAAATTATTCTTGATGCCACCTTTACTCCGGTTACTAAGGTAAACTACTGGGTTGAGCCTACTCGTCTGGCCAAGAAATCCAATTTTGATAAATTAATTATGGAAATATGGACAGATGGTTCCATTGACCCTCTTAAGGCTCTAAAGCTAGCCGCCAAAAAACTCATCGACTCCCTATCTCAAATATTTGACCCCAAGGAGTTTGAGGAAGAGGTTGTTACCCTGGAGATTTCACCTATCTTTTCTGCCAAAGACATGTCAATTGAGGAAATAGAATTGCCTTTGCGAGTTACCAACGCCCTTAAAAAGGCCGATTACACCACCATAGAGAGTCTAACCAAAGATGGCCGTCTCCAGGTTGGTAAAGCTAAGAACGTAGGGGA
>CAYQNE010000033.1:0-6144 GCA_964418875.1 uncultured Gammaproteobacteria bacterium
GAATCCAATAATAAATGTAATTAATATGGTCGTGATAAAAATACCGATTTGACCAGCTTTTTTGTAAGCCTTCCAGCTTGAATAAAGCCAAAAGGGCTGGGCCAACATGTTAATTATTAATCCCCACTGAGGATATTTTAATGCGATTGCAATTTGGGTAGAAACGGTTAGAACGGGAATGGCTATTTGAGTTATTAAATTAAATAGTTTCTTGTTATTCATACTACTTTCTTAAAATCCAAATTTAACATGTGAGTCGCCTGGGGCTCGAACCCAGAACCTATCGCTTAAGAGGCGATTGCTCTACCAATTGAGCTAGCGACCCATGTACGCCCAGAAGGAGTCGAACCCTCATCCCTAGTTCCGAAGACTAGTGCTCTATCCATTGAGCTATGGGCGCTTTTAGTATCCCCAGTAGGAATCGAACCTACATCTCTTGCTTAGAAGGCAAGTGCTCTATCCGTTGAGCTATGGGGACGGATAATCAATATTTTACCAATTTTACTCCTAAATAACTCCATAACTGATAAAATAGGGAACTTGCCGCAGTGGCGGAACTGGTAGACGCGCACGGCTTAGGACCGTGTCTCTCACGAGGTGGAGGTTCAACTCCTCTCTGCGGCACAATTTGTTGGATAGTTTACACCCCAAAATACCTAACTATTAGCTCGTGACACATATTGCCCTGTTTCCGTACTTACCAACACCCTCTCTCCCTTCTTTATAAACAACGGCACCTGTATTTTCATCCCTGTATCTACCACCGCCGGTTTTAGAGCATTGGTAGCCGTATCCCCTTTAATTGAATTTTCGGTGTCCACTACTTCACACACAATACTCTTGGGCAACACCAAACCCACCGCACTATCTTTATAAAACTTCACCCGATAAGACAGGCCTTCTTTAAGATATGTTTTGTCCTCACCTACCACTCCCACCGGCACCGTATACTGCTCAAAGGTTCTGGGTTCGATAAAAACATAATTACTGCCATCAAAATATGAATATTCCGCTTCGTGTGTTTCCACAAAAACCTCTTCCGCTTTCTCTCCCGACTTAAAAGTAAACTCGACCAAATTACCACTTTTCAACGATCTCAACTTTGTCCTATAAAACGCAGATCCTTTCCCCGGTGACACAAAAGTTGTTCCCACAATCATGTGAGGTACATCATTAAAAAGAATATAAACACCCTTTTTGAATTGAGAAGTATTAATCATTGCCATAGGTCATATTTTATCACCAGACCAAAAAAAATCCCAGAGCAACTTTTTAGAGGAGCCACCCCAGGATCTAATACACAATATATCAAAATATTACAGGTAAATCAAGTTTTTCTACCACACCACTACATATCAAAAATCACCCGTCTCCATCTCGTCAATAAACTGATTTATCCCAAAGGCCCACGAACCATTCGAATGGGGACAATACTTCGTCATCATCAACTCGGCCGTATTCAGTCCTTTATCGAAATATTCTCGAGTCAAATATTCGGCAAAACTCTTTAGGGCTATCGGGTAACTGTCAAAACCCAAAGTCCCCTTACTATGTATCCCATAACCCCAACAATTATGCGAACCTTCAGGTATTTTTTTACATAGATTCGACTCTTGCTGAGCTATGGCCGGAATCCAATAGTACTCAAAACCGTAAGTCTCCGACAATTCAAATATCAAATCGGCATAATCCGCCAAAGGAGACTTATATCTTTCCAAATATCGCCTGATAATCAATGGCCGAGCATCATCCGCCATCACCACCGAATCCACCGACACATCCACTTCTTCCGATGATTTGCCCCCCACTGTCACCCTATCCACACTACCCAAAATCATTCCTGACACCAAAGTCTGTCTTCCCTTCCTCAAATCGTTCAGTGTCGAACACTCCCAATAAACCAAACCCACCCCCAAAAAAACAACTACGGTCAAAAAAAACAACCTGCTGGCGGTGGAAATCAATTTTTGTCGCATATTAATCCAACTCTCAATTTATGATATCATAGGCGCATCAATGCAAACAGACAAAACACTGCAAAAACTGGCCGATCAAACTTTTATTCTTCAACTAAACGTTCCCCCAGATCAAGTCGCCAAAGAATATCAACAACTACTGATTTCCATCCAAAAAACATTTAAAAGTAAAGGTTTTCGTCAAGGTAAAGTTCCCTTAAATATAGTTAGGCAAAATGTTTCCTCTGCCGATACCATCCAGGAATTAATTTCCCGTCTGGTTCCCCAACTATATGCCAAAAAAGTCAAACAATATAACCTAAAACCCATCATCCAACCCCAAATCAAATTCAACAATCCTCCTGTCAAAATAGATAAAGAATGGCAAATCGAAATCACCGGCTGTCAGTTACCTCAACTCAGCCTCAAAAACTCATATGTTTCACAACTTAAAAAGATTAATCTGACCAAACCCAAAGATCAGTTAAACCAAATCTTGGATACCTTGATAAAAAACAGCCAAGTTAAATTACCTCCCATTCTAATTCAGGCTGATTTACAAAAACAACTTTCCTCTCTAATCGACCAAACAAGGCAAGCCGGTCTCACCATAGATCAATACTTCCAGTCTCAAAAAACCAATCTGGAAGAATACAAAAAACACTTATCCAGCCAAATTAAAAAACAATGGGCCATTAATTTGGCCCTCGACCAAATCGCCAAAAAAGAAAAAATAGAAGTCAATCCTGATGACATCAAAAAAGCCACTCCGAAAGACAGTTCTGCCCCGATTAATCCCCAAGCCCTCCACCACTTTGTTCTTCAGCAAAAAGTCATCGACTTCCTCAAGAAATTATAAATCAAGCCCATAGTAATATTAAATAACTGAAACCTTGTGATATAATTCACCCAAATGGTTTCCTTTCCTCAAAACACCAAAAACAAACAAAAACAGAAATTCACCAAAAACGGATTCAGTAGTGAATTTCTCCACAAATCTCCCACCCCCCCCGAAAAAAAAGCAATTACTCACAAGCTGGCCGGCATCCTTAATTTAGGCCAAACCATAGAAATCTCCCCATCACCGGCTCTGCCTCAAAAAGAACAGTACTCTTGGCCCGTCAATCATCTTCAAAAAGAACACCTTATCCTTCTGGATAGCCGCCAAAAGGAACTCAAACAAGCCATCCAACAGCTTAGAGAAGAAATTGCCAAATTGATTAAAACCAGTCAAAAAGTCAGTAAACAAGCCGAAAGAACCGTCATCAGTTCCACCTCCGAACCCAGTCAATACCAAGTTTCTTTTTTACAAAGACTCAAAAAATTTATCATTGACTTCAGGAAAAATATTTCCCAATCCGCTATCTGGCTGGAAGTTTTTAATTCCAAAAAAAGAAAGAAAAACGCCTTTTGGGGCAAGGTCAAGAACAAGAAGAGAGGGGGACAACAATACCTCTTTTCCGGTGAACATTCTGCTTCTCGCGCCGCCGCCTAATATAGACGAATACATCTGCCTGTTGATATAATCATTCACCCGAGTCTGTGGCTCAGTTGGTTAGAGCGCTTCGTTGACATCGAAGAGGTCGGTGGTTCGAGTCCACTCAGACTCACCTGGTCCCATCTTTTTGACAAACACTCTTTTCTTTTGTACAATTTTAGCCAAATGAATCTTTCTGTTTTAATCACTACTACCGCCACCATTCCAATCTCGTGGAGGTAATTTGTGATTTAAAACAAACTTTCAAAAAAGACAAACACCTCCCAACCGGGAGGTTTTTTAGTTCTTCCTGTTAAAATAAGTTAATAGTTAACAAAAAAACAAAATGTCAAAAAACAAAAACAATTCACTTTTTACTCTTCGTCACAGCGCTGAACATATCCTGACTCAAGCCATGGAAAATCTTTTTGGTCAAAAATCATTCCACAAAGCCATGGGGCCCGCCACCGACCAAGGCTTTTACTTCGATTTCGAAGCTCTGGGTGACTTCAAAATTTCAGAATCCGATTTTGCCAAAATCGAAAAGGAAATGCAAAAAATTATCGACCAAGACTTAAGTTTTGCCAAAAAAGACATCGACTTAAAGGAAGCCCAGAAATTATTTAAAAACAATCCATACAAACAAGAGTGGCTAAAAGGGATAGGGGATAGGGGAGAAAAAATCTCTATTTACTGGACCGGAAAACAATTCGTCAATCTTTGCATCGGGCCACATGTCCAATCAACCAAAGAAATTAAAGCCTTCAAACTACTTTCTGTTGCCGGCGCTTATTGGCATGGAGACGAAAAAAACAAAATGTTAACCCGTGTTTACGGCACCGCTTTCCCTTCCAAAAAAGAACTAAAACAACATTTACACAACCTGGAAGAAGCCAAAAAACGCGACCACAGAAAGATAGGCAAACAACTCGACTTATTCTCTTTTCATCCGGAAGGCCCCGGCTTCGTCTTCTGGCATCCAAAAGGCTATCAGCTCTACCAAACCCTAGTCGAGTACTGGAGAAAAATCCATAAAAGTAAGGGTTATGTTGAGATTAAAACCCCCACCTTACTCACCATTCCTGTCTGGCAAAAAAGCGGCCATATGAAAAATTTCATCGACAAGATGTATCTGGCTCAAACCGGTGATTCAAAAAAACCGGAATATGCTATCAAGCCCATGAACTGCGATGGTGGCATGCTTGTTTACTCCAATAACCCTCACTCCTACAAAGAACTTCCCATCAGAATGGGGGAGCTGGGAGTGGTTCATCGTTATGAAAGCTCCGGAGAAATACATGGGATGATGAGAGTCAGAGAATTCACCCAGGACGACGCCCACATTTACTGCACCCCCGATCAAATCAAAGACGAACTAAAAGCCGCCATCTCACTTTGTAAAGAAATTTACCAAACATGTGGCTTACCTTTAGATCACATAGAGCTTTGTACACGACCCGAAAAATCCATCGGCAGTAACACCATGTGGGAAAAGGCTGAAGATACTATGAAACAAGTCCTGAAAGAAGACAATATTGAACATCGTATTAATGAGGGTGACGGTGCTTTTTACGGACCTAAATTTGATTTTCACCTCAAAGATTGTTTGGGTAGAACTTTCCAGTGTGGCACTATTCAACTCGATTTTGCCCAACCGGATAATTTTGATCTCACCTACACTAATGCCCACGGCCAGAAAAAAAGACCCATTATGATTCACCGAACCATTTATGGTTCTATGGAAAGATTCATTGGCCTGTTAATCGAACATTTTGCCGGCGCTTTTCCTGTTTGGTTATCCCCAATTCAAGTCCAAATTATTCCCATTACCGATGACCAGCTCAACTATTCTAAAAAAGTAGCTCAAAAACTAATCGAAAACAACATTCGTGTTGAAATCGACTCTCGATCCGAAACCATGCAAAACAAAATCCGCCAAGCCACTAAGCAAAAAATCCCTTTCATGCTGATCATCGGCCAACGCGAAGTCGAATCAAACACTGTTTCTATCCGCCAAAGAGATGGGCAAGATTTAAAAAGCACCAAAACAAATGACTTTATTCAAAAAATCAGCCGGCTGATCGACAATAAGGCTCTAAACCTGATAAAATAGGTCAATTATGGGCTCATACAGAAACAAAAGAAACAGGAAATACTACCGTATAAATCAATGGATCACGGCCCCCACTATCCGCCTTCTTCAGGCTGACGGCAAACAATTGGGGGTTCTCACTATCAACGAGGCCCGACAAAAAGCCCAACAAAGTGGCTTTGATTTGGTAGAAATTGCCCCTAAGGCCAAACCCCCCGTAGTTAAACTTATTAATTTTGCCAAGTTCAAATATCAAGAGGCCAAAAAACTCAAAGCCGAAAAAAAGGGCAGTAAGGGTGGGGGACTGAAAGAAATCCAAGCCAATCCTTTCATCAGCCAAAATGACTATCAAACCAAACTCAAAAGAGCCAAAAAATTTTTAAATACTGGAAATAAAGTCAAATTAAGTATAAAATTCCATGGTCGCCAAATAATTCATAAAGAATTTGGCCATGATTTAGTCAAAAAGTTTAAAAACGACTTAGTTGATATCGCTACCCCCGAGGGCACTTCCCGTTTCATGGGTAAAAGACTAATCACTATTTTTACAGTCGTCAAGAAAAAAACTTCCACCAAAAAAAATACCAATGAAAAAAACCAAAGCAAACAGAAAAATAAAA
>CAYQNE010000034.1:0-5999 GCA_964418875.1 uncultured Gammaproteobacteria bacterium
TTATCAAAAATTAAGTCTCATAGAAAAAGTGGTCTAACAAATGGGGTACTTGACAAGATGACTAATGATCAGCTGGTCACCGACGATGCACTCACCCTTGTCGTACAGAAATGGCACCCCTATTCCTCGACTTTCTCCTATTTGACACTCTTGAGCTTTTTCTGTCAGCTCTCTGCTGTTTTCTTGGTTCTCATATACTTCCTTGGCAACTAACCCTGACTTTTCCTTAATTTCCGGATTTTTTTCCAGCCACTCCTCCGCCACCTTGCAGTGGGGACAAGTACTGCCGTAGTACAAAACAACCTTATCTTCGTCGGTAGATCCCTTCACTTCTGCTTGAGACAAAACTTGTTCTTGTCGGCTTGCTTCGGCAACATCGTCTTTTGGTGTCCGGGCGACAACCAGTCCCAAAATAACTATTAAACTCAAAGACAGGACAATAATTGTGTTTTTATTCATTTTTTTGTTGAATTTACCCGATTAGGCCATAAACCAAACCGGCTAATGTAGTTAAAATTATAATTGATACAGCATAAACAATCATTTTTTTGATACCGATTAGTTTTCTAATAACCAAAAGCCCCTGCAATGATAGCACCGGATCCGCTAGCATATAAGCCATTAAAGGACCTTTATCCATACCCAGCTTCATAAAATTTTCCGCTATCGGCACCTCAACTAAGGCCGGGAAATAAACCAAAGCCCCAAACATAACGGCAATCAAGTTGGTCAATATATTATTTTGACTGGTCAAGGCTTGAAACTGCTCTTTGGGGATAAGACGAGTAACAGTGGCGGCCAAAAAAACGCCAACCAAAAGCAACGGAACAATTTGCCCCACAAATTTAATCGTTTCATTCCACCAGGCACCTCTTTTTTCCTTAGAGAGCCAAAGGAACGCCATTGTTGTCTGTCCTAGTACCAACGGTAAAATCAGACCATTTTTTAAACTACTGTTAATCGGGGCAGTGCCGACTATTAAAATTGCCACCATTATTCCCCAAAACCAAAAATTTTTGCCCCCCTTAAGTCCACCGGTCTCTTCCTCCACCGCCCTAAGGACTCCTTTTTCTCTGCCGTCTCCAAAAACAGCTTCCATTATCAAACCCACCAAAATAGCAAATATAACCGAAAGAACAAACCTAACCATACTAAAACCCCAACCGATTCTTTGACCGGTGAAGACAATCGTCACAATATTAAAAGCCGGACCGGCGTAAAGAAGGGCAATGGCAATTCCTAAGCCGGCCCCTTTTTTCCAGATACCGGCAAATAAAGGTAGGATGGTGCAAGAGCAAACCTCTATCAAGAAACCTGCGGTAACAGCAATAAGATAAGCCAGCCATTTTTTGGTTTTACCGCTTAAATATTTTAAGATTGACTGCGAATCAACCAGACTATTGATAGCGCCAGCAATAAAAAAAGCAGGCACTAAGCAAAAAAGAACATGAACCGATAAATAGTCAACCAGCCCCAACCAACCCTGATGAACCGCCTCGACGATTTGGTTTTCAACCGATTCTTGAGCTAAAAAACCACCTATCTGTTTCTGCCATAGGTAGATTATCAGGTAGGCACCGCCCAAAAGACCCAAGACCCAGTTTTTCTTGATGATTTTCGCAAGATTCATGGTTTATTTTTCTTTTACTGCTTGAATAAGTTTTTTAACTTTTTCTACATCATCCACAGAGCCTACTATTACTGGTTTGCCGTCAATTGCAAGAACAGGACTAGACATTACTCCCATATCTATCATTTTTTGGATACCTTCTTGCCCGGCAATGTATTCGACTTTTCCTTTTAATCCGACTTCTTCGACTGCCTGTTTAGTTAACTCATATAGCTTTTTACATGTTGGGCAACCCGAACCCAGAACTTGAATTTTCATTTTATCTCCCTTAATTTAATAAATATTTTCAATTTTCTTTCTCCCTCACTAGTTAAAGAATAAAAAACCTGCCGGGCATCTTTACCTCTTCGTTGTTTTATCCAGCCCTCTTCAACCAAATCCGCCAGATGGTGGGAGATCAAACTTTGTTCTTTACCCAAACATTCCTGAATTTCGCAAACACAGTATTCTCTGGCCAAAAAGACCAGTAAAATTTTCAGCTTGCTTTTACTGGAAAAAACTCTGGCAGTTCCACTTAGACGACTTAACTCTTTGTCGGTCAGTAAACAATAATTACATGAACACCTCTTCATGTTTTTTAGTATATTCCGATACCAAAAATAAATCAAGTAGACATTTTCTGAAATAATTTCACCACTATTGTTGTATTAATACTAAGATGTCATAATACCTACCATCCTATGAAAAACTTACTCAAAAATAAAAAAATCATTTTAGTCTTAATACTAATTCTCTCTATCTTTGTTTATTTTTTTCTAAAAAACAGAAAACAACCTACTAGTCTCTCGATTCAAACCGTTTCTGTCCAAAAGGGGACCATTATTTCTTCTGTTTCCGCCTCCGGCACGATCATTTCTTCAAACATAGAAAATGTCACCACCCAAGCCAGTGGTACCGTCAGTCAGGTTTATGTCAGTGACGGTGATCCAGTTTATGCCGGTCAAAAATTAGCCGAAATTGATCTTGATGTTCAAGGTGAACAAAATCGCGCCTCGGCCTATTCTACTTATGTCAGTGCCGTTAATTCCCTAAATTCAGCCAATAATAGTTATCGCTCTACCCAAGCATCATTGGCCGTCATCTATGATGAAGTCAAAGGCCATGATGACGATGAAACTTTGGAAATGAAAGAAACCCGCACCAGAGCCGAGGTTGCCAACGATAATGCTTATGATTCTATCAATTCCGCCCAAGCCAGATTAACATCGGCTTCATTGGCTTATAAAACCAGCGCCTCTACCATCACAGCCCCAACTGCCGGTGTGGTCAAAAGCGTTACTGTCGCCCAGGGAATGAACATCGGCGCCCAAGAAACAGCCAGTGGTGCTCGTGCCAATCAAAGAATTGCCACAATTGCCACCGAAGGCTTGCCCATCGCCACCTTTAATGTGTCGGAAATAGACGTATTTTTAATTAAACCGGGACAAAAAGCCACAATTACTCTTGATTCCATTACTGATAAAACCTTTACCGGTAGTGTTGTCAGCGTTGATCGGGTTGGTACCGTATCCAGCAATGTCTCCACTTATCCGGTTATTATTCAGTTTGACACTAGTGTCGAGAGAATTTTACCCAACATGGCGGTTACGGCCAATATTCTAATTGATAAAAAAGACAATGCCTTATTGGTGCCCTCCGGCGCCATCCAAGAAAAAGGTGGCCAAAGTTATGTTTCTGTCTTAGTCGATGACAAACAGCAACTCACTCCGGTAGAAACAGGTTTGGTTTCTGACACCCAAGTAGAAGTGATTTCTGGATTAAATGAGGGAGATTTAGTCATCAGCGGCAGTCCCTCTTCGGTGTCATCGGACCAAAAAGAAGCATCTCCGTTTAGTAGTGGTATGGGTGGCATGATGAAAATGGCCCACTAATAAGTCTAAAAAGGAAAGATGATAAAAGTCTCTCACCTCACCAAAATATATAAAACCGGTGAAATAAAAGTAACAGCTCTTAACGATGTCTCTTTCGAAATAAAAAAAGGAGAGTTTGTCGCTATTATGGGGCCATCTGGTTCGGGCAAGTCCACTTTAATGCATCTTCTTGGTGCTTTAGATACCCCCACTAAAGGCGAATATTGGCTGGATGGAAAATTAATTGCCAATATGGATGATGATCAGTTAGCTGAAATAAGAAACAAGAATATTGGTTTTGTTTTCCAGTCTTATAACTTATTGCCCCGAACTTCTGCTCTAAAAAATATCATGGTCCCGATGATGTATGGCGATATTCCCAAAAAGGAAAGAATCAAAAAGGCCAAAAAATATTTAAACAAGGTCGGCCTGGCTGACAGGATGCACCATACCCCTAGCCAACTTTCTGGAGGACAACAACAAAGAGTGGCCATCGCCCGAGCCCTGGCCATGAACCCCAACATCATTTTGGCAGATGAGCCTACCGGAAATATTGCCACCAAACAGGCTTTAGAAATTATGGAAATTCTCGAAGACCTAAATGAGCAAGGTAATACCATTTTGATGATTACCCACGAGGAAGAAATTGCCCAATATGCCAAACGAATTATTTATCTCAGAGACGGTCGTGTGGTAAAAGACAAAAATAACGGCCATCGACGATTATTGACAAAAAAGAAAAAATAAATGGATTACCAAGAACTAGTAATAGAAAGTTTTAGCACTTTAACCCTCAACAAGATAAGAACCGGCCTGGCTATGTTGGGAGTTATTATTGGTATCGGTAGTGTAATAGCTCTTGTATCTTTGGGTCAAGCCTCTCAGCGCTCTATCGAAAATCAGATTAAATCCCTAGGTTCAAATTTGCTTACAGTCATGCCGGGGGCTCAAAAAAGTGGTGCCATTCGCGGTGCTGCCGGAGGCAAGTCAACCTTAACTTATGACGATGCCAAAGCTATCCAAAATTCCCTCGAAATTACCACGGTTAAAAATGTGTCGGCAGAATATGGTAGCCGGGCCCAAGTGGTAGCCGGCAGAAACAACACCAATACTCAGATTTCAGGCATCACCCCCGAATATGCCGCCATCAGAAACATTACCCTTTCATCCGGTTCTTTTATCAGCCAATCACATTTAACCGGAATGAGCCAGGTGGCTGTTTTGGGCCCACAAACAGCTATAGACTTGTTTGGTGAGGGTATTGATCCCGTTGGTCAGGCTATTCGTATCAATGGGATTTCTTTTACTGTTATCGGTCTGACACAGAGCAAAGGTGGCAGTGGTCCAATGAATCAGGACGATCGAATTTTTGTGCCACTAACAACTGCCCAAAAACTTCTTTTCGGAGTCGATTATGTTAGCTCTATTTATATAGAAGCCCTTAGTGAAACCGTCATGGACCAGGCCAGAGATGAGGTCGGCTATTTCTTATTGACCAGGCACAAAATTAAAGATCCGTCTCAAGCCGATTTTTCCATCATGTCTCAGGAGGATATTTTGGGTACCGTCCAACAAGTCACCGGCACTTTCACCACTCTTTTATCCGGCATCGCCGCCATATCCCTTATTGTTGGTGGCATTGGTATCATGAACATCATGCTGGTCACCGTCACCGAACGTACTCGCGAAATCGGCCTCAGAAAAGCCTTGGGAGCCAAAAGAAAAGTTATCAATGCTCAATTTTTGCTCGAAGCCAGCATAATTACCCTTGTCGGCGGTATTATCGGCGCTCTTCTTGGTGTCTTTATTTCCTATTTTCTAAGTAGTTCCATGGGTATGCCTTTTGTCCTGTCTCTTCCCTCTGTTTTCTTGGCCTTCGCCGTTTCTGCTACTATTGGTATTGTTTTCGGTTGGTATCCGGCCCAGAAAGCCGCCAAGCTCGAACCAATCGATGCCCTTCGTTACGAATAATGGGACAACCATGATCGGTCTCTCTGTTATCATTATCGCCCTCTCTTTTTTTGCCGGTACTAAATATCAAGCTTCCAAAACCCCCACTTTTGATCGAAGTCGTTTGGCCGGCATGGTCGGTCGAGGCCAAAGCATCCAGCTCAACCCCGCCGACTTTCGCTCCGGCCATTCTCAATAATCCAAGTCTGTGCCACTAACAGATTGGGGCGCCTATTTCTCTTTTATATCTTTATGTTTTACAATGAATCAGGTGAGACTACCTGCCTTTTTTAAAACCAAATTCTTTTCCTTCCTGTTTTGGCTTGCTATTATTGTTTCCATTTCACTGACCTCATTTTTTTTATGGCAACGTTTTTATTCCCCCACCTTTCAAATCCCTTCCACGGTTCAAGCGGTTGAATTACCATCAGGGATAAAACCACAAGACTTAGGCCATCTTAACCAACAGCAGCAACAACAATTGGATCAGGCTATTGCTCTTGCTATCGAAAAACAATTTTCTGCTCAACCCATTTTAAAAGAAAGTAAGACTACTGTTATTGTCCTCA
>CAYQNE010000035.1:0-5965 GCA_964418875.1 uncultured Gammaproteobacteria bacterium
GGTCTAAATTCTTGGCACGAGGCATAGTTTATTTTAGCATCCCTGAGCTAAAAACTGAGAGCAAGTTTAGGTTATTCTTGAGGTCGAAAAGTTTGGGGGGTTAGGGCTTCGAGAACACCTTGGGCAATTTTTTGGGAGAGTTGAACGAGATCTTTTCGGGTTATGGTCCTGCCGACTGCGTTGGGGGTGCCTACTCTCATTAGCTCTAATTCATCGACTATAGTTAAGGCCTTTCGAGCAAATAATTCGGCGAAATCCTGAGCTTCCTGGGGAGTAAACATTCTTGGTGATGTTTCATTCATAATTTATGATAGCAAAAACAAATTATTTTTTTTCGATATTGAAAAGAGATGACTTGACCACGATGGCACCGGGAGCCCGAAGATTGAAAACAGTTTTGAAGTCTTCGGCGGTAAAATTGAAATCGCCCTTGTCAGTGCTGAGGCGGACTGTTTGGGTGTAGCCACCGGTAGAATAATCGACATTGACAGAATTGATAGAAGAGATGGGGCCACCGTGACCTTGGACTTGACGGCGGAGTTCTTCCCGACTCCAAGCGTTGGGGTCGTTGCCACCAAAACAGCCGCCGGATTCAATTTGGGATAAGTGAGAATAATCGTGGGTTTTGGAATAATAAAGGATGGCGTTGAGAATGTCAGCAAAGTCGTCTTGGGTGAGCCAAGGATGAGATCGACCACAGGAATTATATGATCGGGTTTTATACCAGCCTTTGTAGTACCAGGGGGAGTCGGATATTTTTTCATAAGAATCGTTGGGCCAGCAGGACTGAGAGCTACAGGTAGTGTCCCAAATTTGGGGAGTGGAGTGATTTAAAGATGTATAGCTGTGAATGGCTCCGCCAGCGGTGGAGGCATACATGGTGGAGAAAACATCATTAGTAGAATTGCTGACAATTAACTGGCCCTTGGTCTGTTCAACGGCTTGTTTCCACAATCCGGGAGAATTGAGGCGAGAGCTACTGTAAACTTGACAGGCTTCAGTGGTGCAGATAGTACCGGAAGCGTTACGATTGGTCATTCTCCAACCGGTATAGGCCAAGGCGTAGGTTCTGGCGGCGATAGCTTGAGCCTTAAGAGCTTCCATTCCCCCTTGTTCTCCCCATTTGGCCGGCATTTCAGCAATACCAACCAGATAATTGTTTTCAAAAGGCAGGGTACCGACGGTGGTTTTGATAGAGGCGGGAGTATCGACTGTGTCGATTCTAATATTGCCATAATAGGCTTTGAGAATATCCTGATATCCTTGTCCTTGTTTGGCACGACCGAAAGCGCCAAACTGGCTCATGCCTTTTCTATGAGGAGCACCGAAAGAAAAAAGGGCAAAGGCGGGGCTAAAACCGGGATTGTAATCGGCTCGGGAAGCAGGGTCGGAACTGGTGGAAACTTCGCCGACTGAGGTGTTGAACATGGCGGTTTTGGCGGCGATCAGGTCTTGCTGTTTTCTGGTTAACTCGGCCTTATAGTCTTCGGCTTTTTGTATCTCTCCGGCTAAAAAACCAAAACGATCTTCTAAGGTTTTTTGTAGCGAATTAAGCTTGATTTTTTCTTTTTCTAATTCATCTTTATTTTGGTTCAAGGTTCTTATGTCACTGCTGAATTGAGCGATCTGGTTTTTGTCACGACTGATAACCGATTGATACCAGGTGTATTGACGGAGAAGATCAGAGTTTTGATCGCCGGAAAAGAAAATAAGTAAAGGGGAGAATTTTTTTGAGTTTTTGTAGTATCGTTTGATTCTTTCAAAAAATAAAACTTTTTGAACTTCCAGATCGGATTCTTTGTTGATCAGTTTTTGCTCTAAATCGGAAATCATGTTCTGTGCCTGAGAAATTTGATATTTGGCTGATTTGATTTTAGCCTGGAGACTGGTGGACTCTTGTTTGAGAGGGGCAATGGATGTTTCAAGGTCGGCAATTTGTTTTGAAATTTCGGCTATTTCTTCATCAATGGATTTAGCAAGGCCGAGATTGACTGCCTTTATAAGAAAAAAGGCCGAGAAGAGAAAACAGAAAAAAAATATTAAGGGCTTTTTAGTCACTATTAAATAGTAACATTTGATATACTCGAAGTATGAAATTGGGAAGATTGACTGGTTTTTTCTGGAGTTTTGTCGTCTTTATTTTTGCTTTTAGCTCCGAGGCGAATGCTGTTGGTTCTTTTTGCAGCAATAATAAGGACGGTCTCCCGATAATCGATGATCCTGACATTGATAATGTAAGGGTGTATACCGCACTGGGATGTGTGCCGGTTAAGATAGATGAGTTTATGACATGGTTACTGCCTTATGTGTTTGGTATTGCTGGCGGAATTGCTTTTTTGTTAATGGCGGGGGGGTTTATTCAAATGTCAGCATCAAAAGGAGATCCAAAGGCAGTGCAGGCGGCCAAAGAAACAATCGGGTCGGCGTTGACGGGTTTATTGGTGTGTGTTTTTGCTATTTTTATCTTGAGGTTGATTGCTGTTGATATATTACATATTCCGGGAATGAAGTAACGATGAAAGCATTAGCGCAAGACGTAACATTGCCAGGGTATGCAGGAACCGGTTTTAAGTTTTCCGGTAAAAGTATTGGCGATATTGTAAGCGCCTTATTGCCTTATATTTACGTGTTGGCGGGACTGGGACTTTTGGTGATGCTGATTGCGGGGGGGATAGGGTTAATGACCGGAGGAGGAGATCCGGGAAAAATAAAGGTGGGTTATGGAAAAATTGTTAATGCTGTAATTGGGTTTTTAATTGTATTCGTCTCTTATTTTGTGGTTCAGCTAGTAGAAGTAATACTGGGTGTGAATATTTTGTAGATTATTTTCCTTTTCTTCTGTCTCTTTGTTGATACCAAATGATGGCTTTTTCCAGCTGTTTGGGGTTAAAGTCAGGCCATAAAGTGTCAGTGAAATAAAGTTCGGAATAGGACATTTGCCAAATCAAAAAGTTGCTAAGACGAAATTCACCGCCGGGGCGGATAATTAAATCAGGATCGGGTTGACCATTGGTATAAAGATATTTGCTAACCAATTTTTCGTTGATTTTACCGGCAGGAACACCATCCTTAATAATATTTTTGATGGCGTTGACAATTTCGTCACGACCACCATAATTTAGAGCCACATTGAATTTTATTCTTTCTTTGTCCAGAACGATATTGAGCATTTTTTTGATGGCATTTCTGACTTTGAAAGGAAAAGCTTGGAAGTTGCCTAATACAAAAAATTTAATACCCGATTTTTGATATTCTTTGACTTTAGTTTTGGCGGCGTGAACAAGAAGATTAAATATGCCCCTAACTTCGGCGGCCGATCTTTTTTTCCAATTTTCGGTAGACAGGGCATAAACGGTAATATGTTTTATGCCGATTTGACGGCAATATTTGACAATATTTTCCAGATTTTCTGATCCGGCCTGGTGACCTTTGGCAACAGGAAGGTCATGCTGACGAGCCCAACGACGATTACCATCCATAATAATGGCAATATGCTTGGGGAGTTTTTGGGGATCTATTTTTTGCCTAACCATATTTACTTAGTCGACAGAGAAGGTGAGAATCATGCAAAAAAATTTCGGACTTTATTCAGAGTCATAAAACAAACAAGAATCGACATTCGCCTCATCGGCGAAATAAACCTCAAAGGAGGTGATCCATCCGCACCTTCCAGTACGGATACCTTGTTACGACTTAACCCTCATCGCTGAATTCACCTTAGTTCCGCAAATGCGGGATTTTGGGTGCCCTCAACTTTGCTGATTTGACGGGCAGTGTGTGCAAGAGGCGAGAACGTATTCACCGCAGCCTGCTGATCTGCGATTACTACCAATTCCAAGTTCGTGCAGGCGAATTTCAGCCTGCAGTCCCAACTGAGAGGTATTTTAAGGATTGGCTCCGCCTCGCGGCATTGCGACCCGTTGTATACCCCATTGTAGGATGTGTGTAGCCCTGGACATAAGCATCATGCTGACTTGACGTCGTCCCCTCCTTCCTCCCAACAAAAATAATGCTAGGCAGTTTCGTATGACACAGTAACATACGATAGGGGTTGCGCTCGTTACCTCACTTAAGAGAACAACTCACGTCACGAGCTGACGACAGCCATGCAACAGCTGTATATTACCCTCGAAGGAAGACCCCTTTTCGGGGGCCGTGCAAATATATGTCAAACCCAGGTAAGGTTCATCGCTTCGTGTCGAATTGAACCACATGCTCCACTGGTTGTGCGCCTCCCCGCCAATTCGTTTGAGTTTCGGCCTTGCGGCTATACTCCCCAGGCGGTCTGTTTAACGCGTTAGCTTACATCTCTCCCGATTGCTCGAGAAAAATTAACAGACATCGTTTACGGCTAGGACTACTCAGGTCTCTAATCTGATTTGCTACCCTAGCTTTCGTCTTTTAGCGTCAGTATATACCTAGTTACCCGCCTTCGCGATTGGTGTTCTTTGTAGTATCCACGGATTTAACCCCTACACTACAAATTCCAGTAACCCCGATATCACTCTAGTCTTCTAGTATCCTGCCCCTTTCTCCGGTTGAGCCGGAGGCTTTGAAACAAGACTTAAAAGACCGCCTACAGACCCTTTACGCCCAATAAAACCGGGTAACGCTCGCACCTTACGTATTACCGCGACTGCTGGCACGTAATTAGTCGGTGCTTATTCCTCTAACAATATTGTTAAATAAAAGTAGTTTACAACCCGAAGGCCGTCATCCTACACGCGATGTTGCTGCGTCAGACTTTCGTCCATTGCGCAAGATTCCTAACTGCTGCCACCCGTAGGTGTATGGGCCGTGTCTCAGTCCCATTGTGCCGGACTCTCCGCTAAGAGCCGGTAGCCGTCATAGCCTTGGTGGGCTTTTACCCCACCAACAAGCTGGTAGCAAGTACGCCGCTCTCCAAGCGATAAATCTTTAGCCCGAAGGCATTATGGGGAATTACTCCGCCTTTCGGCGGGCTATGCCCCACTTGGAGGTACGTTCGTACCCATTACTCACCCGTTCGCCACTGTCCTGCAAGCAGGACTGTTAGACTTGCATGTCTTAGGCACATCGCCAGCGTTCACCCTGAGCCACGATCAAACTCTTAGTACAAACTCCGCCGCAGCGGAGTAAAGCCGGATTTTTAAAAAAATCCGGAAAAAGTTTCAAAAAATTGAGTTGATTTTTGTCTGTTGTAATATGACTCTGAATAAAACCCGAAATTTCAATGTACTTTATACTTTTCCCACTATTTTGGGGAATCAGTACAGTATTATATTATAAATTGATGATTTTTGCATCAGGCAGAAGCTTGCCGGTATCCGGTTCGGCGGAAGTAAAGATGGTTTGGTAATTTCGGCAAATATTGGTAACCAGTTTTTGATGGTCGGTGTCCAGTTCGGAAAAAATATCATCCAGAAGTAAAATCGGAATTTGTTTTTGGCTGGTTTTAATAAAATTAATTTGAGCCAGACGAAGGGCCAAAACAGCCAGACGTTGTTGTCCCCGACTACCCCAATGAGCCAGATTTTTGTCAGAACCGGGAAAAGATTTACTGTCGAAACTAAAATCGTCACGATGGTTACCGGTTTGAGTGTAGCCTCTGGCTAAATCGGTAAAATAGTTCCTGTCGAGGGCGGACTGATTAAGCGAGGAAACTTGGGGGTTTAAAAATATCTTTTTTATTTCCGGATGAGAATTATTGGCAAAGAAATGATTGGCAAACTGAATAAAAGAATGACGATACTGATGAATAATCAGATCATTTTTGATAAGCGACTGATCCCAATAAAACAGTTCTTTTTTAGAGTTTTTCCCTTGTCTTATCTGGTCTAAAAGCTCATTACGATGAGCCAAGGCTTTGTTATATTGAGTCAGAGATTGGGCATAGCGCCACTCGGTTGAGGTAAAAACCGAATTAATAAAGTCTCGACGACGAGAAGGAGAGCCGGTGGTAAGACGAATGTCTTGAGGGGAAAAG
>CAYQNE010000036.1:0-5921 GCA_964418875.1 uncultured Gammaproteobacteria bacterium
GGAGCTCACCGCTGGGGCCAGTTCCCGCACAACTGGCCCTTGGCGGTTCGCATTATCCATATTTTCTTCCCCGACTGTCGTCGGGGTTTGCGGGCTTCGCCCGCTGATGCGCGATTTTATTACTCACCCCGCTCTCGCAAAACAAGACAAAACAAGCATTTTTTTCTATACTTAAACCAGTGAAATTAAAAAAACTAGCCATAACTACTTTAATCATCATGGTTCCCAGTCTAGCCACTGCTATTCATTTCACTCAAAAAAATCAAGTCGGCGATAGAGTAGTCCAAATTATTGATGGCGACACCTTCAAACTTCAAAACAAACAAACCATTCGTCTTTCTTCTCTTGACGCCCCGGCCTTGGATAAATGTATGGGTGAAGAATCAAAAAAGGCTTTATCAAAACTTGTTTTACGAAAAAGAGTTATTCTTCTCGAGCCTTATGCCGACAGATACGGTCGCATCATCGCTTTGGTTATAAGTGATGGCCGAATAATAAATGAGATTATGATCAGAAATGGCTATGCCGTTGACACTGGTGATAATTCTGCGGCCAAAAAAGCTCTTCGAGACGCCAATGACTATGCCAGAGAAAACAAACTTGGCATTTTTAACTCAAAATGCTCCCAAACTGTTCCTCTCAACCCCGATTGTGTCATCAAGGGCAATCATAATCAGCGCCAAGACCGTCCTCTCTATTCCTATCCTGGTTGCGCTAACTACAACCGAACTATAATTGATGTTTGGAAAGATGACGAATGGTTTTGTTCTGAAACCGAAGCCCTCAAAGCAGGTTACACCAAATCCGGTGATTGCAACACGGATTATCCCTATTTGCCACAATAGTCTTTAGAATTTGAACACAATTACATATCTTGTTCTTAGTAAGTCTTTTATAGCCAAAACCATTTTCTTTAATCCCACTACCAGCATCTTTAATACTCGCCATACCACAAATACTGTCAGTCCTGCCAAAAAGAAAAGCATATAGGTCGTCACGTTTTCTTCTCTCATCACCACCGCGCCCCAAAAAAACACCCCATACAACACCGCCGTTATTTTTAACCACTTCTTAAGCCAACTACTCACTTATTTTTCATAAGCCTTAATCTCTTTTCGATAGGCACAATGCTCACAATCTTCTCCCGCCTTCGGTATCTCATCCGAATCCAAACACTTTTTCATTTCCATTATTGCCGGCTCCACCCACCCATCGTCACCTTTATAGGGGATTAATGTCACCTCAAAATTCAGCTTACCGTCAAATTTGGGTAAATTTTTATCAGCATTGGCAAATACAAAATAGCCAGTGGGGGACACCTTAAATCCTAATTGTCGAAAAATCCACTGATAAATTTCCATCTGTCTCTTATATCCCCGCTTATACTCATCCTCCAAAGAAATTTCTTTACTAGTCGAGGTTGCTTTGTAATCCACAATTATCAATTCTTCGTCTTTATTGATCCACACGTCATCCACAATCCCACAGATTTCCAAATTGGTCGGTTTATGTAATATCTTGGCTCCTTCATAATGATAAATATCATCTCTCCAAATCGGTAAATCTTTATGTTGATAGGGGATGGCATCAACCCCATATTTTTTCATTAGTTCATGAGCCTGCCCTTTCTCTCTTAACAAATCAAATTCTTTTTTTAGCAATGTATCCACCGCCGAATTCAAAGACCATCCCGGTATACTCGGCCTACCAAACCCCAACCGTCTGTCCAGATAAAAACATCTGGGACATTTCACAAACATATCAATCTTCCCCCGGCTTAATTTAAAAGGATTCGAATCCTTTGGGTCATAAATATTTCTTTGTCGTCGTTTATATCTTCCCATGTCCTTATTTTACATCACCCCCAACTTTTTGTCATCTCACTTGACAAAAACATCTTTTCCTCTATAATAATGTCAGTTCGAAATGAACTTGCTCCTTCACACCTTTAGCTTTTAGCAGATGTCCATTATTTTACTGATGACGTTCTCCAAAAAGAACGTTGCAAGGTAACACCTTGCTTACTGCCTCCGGCCACTATCTGAGATACTGATACAACTTTGTTTAAAAGTAAGCAAAGATATATTTTTTACCAGAGGTTAACGGGACAGCAGTTTAAAAGAGTTAGGTAAAAGCTCAGTTTTTTTACAAGGTTTACATTCTGCTGACAGCACGGCGTAAACCAAAATTAGTGTCTACGCCATTTATAAAGGAGGGTAAAATGTCGCGAAAAAAAATAAATCGCCATTTATCTTTACTTGTCGAACTGGCAAGGAGCGAAAAACTGAGCCAAGGTCAAAGAACCTTACTCAAGAAAAGTATTAAAAATTTGTATCGAGGGATAGCGACCAATAACAAAAAAGTCGTTGTCAAAGAAATCGGTAGAATTTCCAAAATACTACTTGAGATAATAAATTGATCGACCTAGCTTCTTTTTATAAGAACCATCTTGTGATTTTTATAAAAAGAAAAAATGAAATATAGCAAAGCCTTCAAAATCATTAGGGCTGTTAAGGAACTTTCTCAGCAAGAATTCGCCCAAAATATTGGCGTGGACCCTAGCCTGATATCTCATATTGAATCAGGCAGGAGAGAACCAACAAAAAAAACTGTTCAATTAATATCAAAAAAATTTTCCATACCCCTTAAATTAATTGAGTTATTGTCTAAAGAAAGAAACGAAATTGTTTTTGACGGCGTTAAGATAAATAGACTAGGAATAGATTTACTTAAACTTTTGTTTCGATACGACAGTGAGAAAAAATTCTTCCTTGCCAAGTGACTGGGACTGTATTCTCTCCACTAACAAATTATGCTATCTTCTTGGATACAAAACGACGCATGTTAAAATTATTGCTAATAATTTCAAAAAATTTTACTATGAAAACCCTAAGAAAATTAAAGAAAAAATCAGAAATTTTGAATGTACAAGGGGTGATTTCAAGATAATACAAGAGAAAATTCATAAGATTCTTTCGATATATCCCTTCCCAAAATACATGTTAGGCATAGCCCGTGGCAAATCTATAAACGACAATGCCAACGTTCATCTTGGGGGCAAGACGTTAGTGACCATTGATATCAAAAATTGTTTTCCCAATACCAGCGACCAAAAAGTTTTTGATATGTTCAGAAACCAGCTTGGTTACTCCCCAAAAGTTTCTAGTCTGTTGACACGATTGACTACATATAATCACCATGTTCCCCAAGGGACTCCGTGTAGCTCAGTGGTGGTTGCCCTATGTCTATTGCCTCTTTGTTTTGATGTTAACAAATTATGCCAAGAAAATGGCCTCGAATTTAGCATTTGGGTTGACGATATAACCATGTCAGGAAATAAAGTCGAATGTTATATCCAACGAGTTATAAACTTATTTAAAAAACACGGCTATGCCTGCCGAGCTAAAAAGATAAAAGTTCAAAGAGGTGGCAACAAGATAAAAAATATAACAGGCATTGGCATCAAAAATAATCGTTTGACTGTTAGTAAAGACAGAGTCGAAGAATGCATGAAAATCATCATTAGTCTGGCTAACAATCCTAACAAAAACTACCATCAGAAAATTCGATCTCTTAAAGGAAAAATTAGTTTCATCCAAAATCTAGATAGAAAAAAAAGTAACAAAATAAAATCATTTGCCACCAAACTCGGAATAAAACTGTAATCTAATTTTTATACAATTGCACCGCTAACCCTGTTTATTGCTCCTTTTATATCCTTTGCGATTTCATGCTCCCAAATTCGGATTATTTTCCATTCTATTTTTTCGTAATGCCTATTTACCTCTTTGTCTCTTTTTTTATTTCTCTCTATCTTTCCAATCCAATACTTCTTGTTAGCTTCAGGCATCCGACAATGTTTCGAACAACCATGCCAAAAACAAGAGTCAATAAAAATCACTATCTCGAATTTTTTTAAAACCAAATCTGGTTTTCCAAAATAACTAACTACATTTTTTCGATATCTAAAGCCCGCCTTCCACAATGCTTTTCTAAATTGAATTTCTAATTTTGTATCCTTACTCTTAACCGCTCGCATTGTCTGACTTCTTTTCTTTTTTGTTACCTTATCTGTCATCAGTCATCAAAAAGCAAAACCGGATTTATCTTGAACTGAAGCATTTTTGCCGTTTCTCTTCCACCATCCCCACCCTTTCTTTGCATTGTTATCTGACCAATTTTCAAACTTCCCTGTGGTGTTACGGAAACCTTTCCTTTCGCAAAGACATTCATAGCATGGTTTATCGACTTTAACACCCACCTAGTTTCACTTTTAAGTTTTAAAGCCACCAACATCCATCCAGCCGAAAATTTACCGCGACCTTTTAAAATATCCGACACAATTAAAATTTTATTTTTTCTAAAAAACCCAACGATCTTTCTTTGTTCCTTTTTAGTCATTTCGGTTAGGAACATTCTCCTTGGATCCCGCAAACCAGAGATCATCGGCTTTTTCTTTCCAGTGAAAAATTTTAACAAATTACCAACACTCTTTGGTATGTCCCACATCTCAATGTATTTTTTTACCCACCTCTTATCTATTTGATTAAAACCTCTTGGATTACTTACAAGTTTAATAGATAAATTTTCAGCAGAAATTGCCTCCTTAAAATAAATTGTTATTTGAACTTGAACATCGGTTTTATATCCGTGAAGCTTAATCGCCTTCACTTTCTCAATTTTCTTAAGCAAATAACCCATTATTTTTAACCATTCTTGTGCGTCTTTATCTTCTTTCCATTTATTAAATTTCTTTACGATGTCGTCCTCGTTTTCAAAACCTTTTTTTGCGGTTCGGGAACCAATTTTTACTAATTTTCGATTATTCTTCATTGTCTTCTAATGTTTTTATAATTTGTCCAAATATTTTTTTGAGTACGGGTATAGCCACACTGTTGCCAAATTGTTTATAAGCCGCCGTCTTTAAAACAGGAATCTTAAAATCATCCGGAAACCCCATTATTCTAGCACATTCCCTTGGTGCTAATTTTCTAACCTTTCCGTTTACTAAATACGCCCCTGTTTTACTAGCCGCTCCGCCACCATAAGCCGACAATGTAATGGCGTGCCCCAAAGGACTGTAGATTCTTTCTCCTTGCCCTCCGTGGTTAATCGTTCCCACCCGTATTGGCTTGCTTGGGTAATTGCCAAACATGTCCGGATTTATCTTTTTATTGGTCAACCTAATATCATCCCTGTTTATTACACAATCTTTAGTTTTCTTATCGTCCAATAAATAATCTATCAATTTAACCGACTCATTTGTTGGTTCAGGAAAAAGAAATTTTTTTATCTTTAAATCATTCCTAAAACACACAAAATATATTCTTTGTCTCGAAGTTGGCACCCCATAATGGCTAGCATTAAGCACTTTATAAAACACATCATACCCAATATTTTTAAGAGTTTCTCTAACTACTTGCAAAGTTTTTCCATCGTCATGTTTTTCAAAGTTCCTTACATTTTCCAAAAAAAGTATTTCCGGTTTATGATGTTTTACTATTCTGGTCACATCAAAAAACAATGTCCCTCTTGTATCTCTAAAACCTCGTTGTTTACCTGAAATACTAAATGCCTGACAGGGGAACCCTGCACATATCACATTGTGTTTTGGTATATCCTTTTCATCAATTTTTGTTATATCACCTTTCGGTTTTTCTCCAAAATTAGCTTTATAAGTTTCTTTGGCGTGTTTATCCCATTCTGAGGTAAAAACGCACTTAAGACCATAAGATTCTAAGGCAATTCTGAATCCACCAATCCCGGCAAATAAATCAATGAAAATTAGTTTTTTAGTATTCGTCATTTTATAAAACTACTCAACACCATCTTAATTATACGATAGTACCTAGAAGGTTTTATTAATGATGAGTTCGCAAACGAAATGCACCACCTGATGTAAAATCAGGCTTATGCAAATA
>CAYQNE010000037.1:0-5890 GCA_964418875.1 uncultured Gammaproteobacteria bacterium
GGATAGGAATTATACAGAAAAACTGTCTTAAATTCAATATTATGAGATGTTTTAATTTGGCGGGGGAGGGAGACAAATTCTTGAAAGACTAAGGGATTTGGCTATTCGTAACTAGTTCGACGGACGGGATTGTTGATGATACTTTTTAATATAATAAATTTTATGAAAGAAAGATGGACAGAGGGATTGGTTAAGATATGTCCTTTTAGGTGTGTATACCCTGCTTTTTTAGATCACATTTCACCTATTGAAATCACTTCCGAACAAGTTATGGGGAGGGTGTTGGTTATCGGTCAAGCTAGTGCTTTTCCTGAAAAGACACTTATTTGTACTACTGAGTCTCGTTATCAAGAATTAAGGTCGGAAGTTGATACTGTTTATTGTTGCGACACCACTTATCCATCTTCCCCAGAGACTCATCTGAATGCCCGTTGTGTGAACACTGTTTCTTATGGTGAAATTCCAGAATCCGAACCCGGTACTGTTTGTTACGAACTCAGTTCTTGTTATGAATTTTTACCAAGAGTAAAGACAGATTTCTTCGATACTGTTTTAATGTTTAGAGTTGTTGATATGGGGACACAGATAGGAGAGCAGGGGCGGATACCTCATTTGTTCCGGTGGACAATTCCCATTAACTGCTCCTGAAAATTTTTACCATCCACTTAATTTGAGGGGTTCGGTACGGTTAGCAAATCACAGTGATGGATTCCTTTTTAGCCAAAATATGGGAGTGGTTTTGCAAAAATGACATATAGGGGTTTAGATTTTTAAAGTCTTTTTAGAGAGTCTTGGATATAGGTAAAACAGAAAAACTTTTGGTTTCAACTGCGGCTTAACTCCTACTTGCTTTGAGCAATGACTCGCTTGGCTTCTGTGAGAAGACGAACACCAGGGTAACTTATTTCGAAACCAGGGTCTAGACTTGTGAACCTACGCCGAGAAATATGCCTTTCAATCGAGGCTTGATTTGTGGAGTCTGGACTTTCTCCAAACTGTTTCAGGTAACTGGCAAGAAAATTGACGATAGCAGTAGAACTCATTGATTTGTCGTTGAAATATGATAATCCAATTATATTTACAGGGAAAAGAATGGCCATTATGGTTTGGCAAATATCTTTTTGGATATCTTTAAGGGTGGTAGGAGGGTCTTTTTCAAGGATGGGCCTGACACTGTCCAGGTCCACTAAGCAAGCTGCCATTGTCCAGTTGTGTTGAGTCGGAAACCCATGGTATAGGCCAAGAGAATGAAATTTAAATAGATATTCACCTATTTTTGTCGGTAAAATTTTTGACAAAAATTCAACTTGATCATCAGTACTGGTAGCCGATAATTCTCTGGCTCGGGAACTTTTAGGCTTTCTTCTCAAGGAGATGTTATGATAACGAAATATTTTTTCAAAAAATTCTCGAACGGCAGAGGAGGTGGAAATTAGTCTTAGGTCTTGTAGTCTTTCGCCTATGGGCATATCTCTTTCTATGGCCACGAAGGTCTCTTTTGTAAGTGAGTCTTTGACTCGTTCTAAAAACCCCGGTTCTTTTTCCTCCCGCTTTTTGAAACTTTCAGGCCATTCTTCTAATGCTTTTTGCTTCCACTCTTTAATAGATATTACTTTTCCAGAGAAGGGAACTTTTTCTACTTTTTTTGCCTGAATAACTCTCTCTGTCGGCAAACCATGAGACCGCATAAGCCTTGAGGCCGCTAGAGTTCTCTTGAGATATGAGATTCTCATTAGTCCCTTAACGCAAAAGCCTTGGCGATAACTTGGGTGCAGGTATAGAGAAGGAGTTGTATGAGGAAAACCCTTAATCCCTCTTTCAAACATAAGGTTTCCATAAGGATCGGCCCAAAAAACTTTTCCGCTTTCTGGAAAAGGAGACGAACGACCATGGATTGAGTCTTCTTGATAGATCAGTCGAGAAGGGTCACTGCTCTTCTTGGAGAATGGAAATACTTCATCTTGACGAGGAAAAACGGACTTTCTACTCAATAATCTTGACGCTGGTTTTTCAGACAGACCCGGTTCGGGCATAATTAATAATATACAATACTTGACTACAATCTCAAATATCTTCTCACGGTCTATTTTGCTGACTAGTTTGCTGACTGGAACGATCTTCCAGGGGCCCACCATAGGCGGGTAAACGGGCAGGTTTTTGAACTTCTGGGGTTATTTAAACTCCTGTGTGGGCGTGAGTGTTTTGTTTTATTTAATTTTTTCTAAAACCCAGTTGAGGATTTTGATTTGTTTTTCGACAATTTCTTTTTGCCAGTCTAATTCCTCCTGAAGTTTTTGAGCCTGGGAAGAATCTTCATCCCAACCCTCATCTTCGAGACGGGTTTCAAATTCTTCCTGCATGTCTTCAATTTCGGATTCTAATTCTTGAATTTTGGCAGTAATGTCTTTTTGAGTTTTCATAAATTTATTGACCCATTAAGGAGACTGACCTTTTAACGTGAGAAACTATTAATTTGGAACCATCTTTTTGACCAGTGACTTCAATGCCGGTGCCAACTTCATAGTACATGGGAGTACAAGAAGTCTCACCCTGGCCAAAGTCGCAAAGACTGGAGTCGGTAAAAATTAATTCAAAAGTGGCGGCGGGAGCACCGGTGGCGGCATCATCGTAAATAAGTGTCCAGGGATTGCCATCACCGATGAGAACGCCACTGATGGAAAAACCGGACTCTGGCTCGGAAGGTTGATCGACATCGGCAGGCGGAAGATCCTGGACAACAGCTTGATTGCCGGACGGAAGATTTTGATCCGGTTGAACCTCGGGTTGGTCAACGACTTGTTGGCCGGAAGCAGTGGATTGCTCTGAAACAGTGGTAATTTTACTTTTGTCTTTGGAACGGAAAAATAGAAAAAGTCCTAAATTAACGAAAATGATTATGCCGATAATGATAAAAACTTTTTTGTTTCTCATAATTTTTTTTCCGTCAGAGGCGGACTAAAGAATTTTTAATTAGGACAGGGACCAATAGTATAGCCCAGATTGTAAAAGGTGGTGCCGCGTAATCCTTTTTGGCCGCTTTGATCGAAATCGGCGCAGAATTGGCAGGCATCGGGGTATTCTTGACGAGAATCTGTCATTTCATTGTTGTCATAAACCAGGCGAATATGACCGCAGACAATTTGCTTGTCATTCCAATTATCGCACCTTCCCGGGGGCAGGCTATAGGGATATTGTTTTTTTTCTTCAAAAGTCAGATACATACCCTGGGAGCACTTGTAAATCCCCCCTTGGGGTGTTGGTTCGGGTTTTCTAAAATTTAGCGTGGTCAAAAAGCAATCGGCAAGTTGTTCGTTGGCGGTTTTTAATTCCGGTGTAATGTAATAACTTAAGGATATCAGGTAATAATTTTTGCCTTCTTTGAAGGAATACATAATGTTGCGATGCGGGCCACCGGGCATTTGGGGTTCGTCAAGATATTTTTCGGCTTGGCGATCTAAGATTTCTGTTTGGCTGGTTGTTTGAGTGCCAGTGCTGTTTTCAAACCAACGACCGTAATTTTCGTCGGTTTTAAGATCGGTAGTAGAAGCGATAACATCAAAAAATGAGTGCTGGGTATTATGATCTAAAAGACTAGCCGAGTCGGTGGTGGAAACCAGGGAAAGGCGAGTTTGATAAATTTTGTCGGAGGTATAGGCTGATTGAATATCCCAACCGGGCGGATATTTAGCTTCAAATTCAAAGTTATCGGAGTAGTAATTGTGCCAGTTGGTGGTATCACAGGTAAAATCGGTGGGGGCGGGGGCAGAGGGAGCATCTTGGGATGAACCCCGACCGGAGGAGGATCTGGTGCCGGCCAAATTAATATTAATATAGTAGTCACCAATGTCTTTGGTAATTTTTCTGGGATTAGAACCGGTTTGATCGGAGGGCAAATTTATGCCCGGTTCAATAAAGCTTACCTCCACCGTACTTCTAGTTTGAAGAAAGGAGTAATGAGTGCTAAACATACCATCGACAATGACAGCATCGTGAACTAAATTATCATCCTCAAAACGAAGATAACCCTGAGGTCGATTAATAGTGCCAAAAAAGCCGAGAGGTGGGTTGGTGTTGGGCATTAGGGGCTGGCCATCCTGGTAGGGGTAGAAGAAATCTTGGGAGGCAAAGTCGGGCACATAAATGTGGAATCTGGCTGCAAAAGAATTATTTTGATTAGGCAGAGAATTTAGATGAGCAATCCCGGATGTGTCGGTAGTGATTTGTTGTGACCAAAATTGGGAGCCTTGTTGATCAAAAGCACTAATGGTAACGGTTTTGTTGGAGATATTGATTTTACTGCCATTATTTTTGACTTGGACCAATTTGATATCCAAACCGACAGAAGAAGAGGAGTAAGTATCCGGAAGGGGAATAATGTATTTGCCCGGGATAGGGTTAAAGTGCAAAACATATTGGGTGGCATACCAGTTGTTGAAAGGAATGCCCTCAACCGTGGGCTTGATTGAGGCGGCGGCGGCAGGCAATTTGGTTTTTAGGCTCCAATCGGCGGGCAGTCGGTAAATGGCTTGGTTAAATTTGGCAAAAAATTGGGGATCTTCGATAAACGGTTTGACTAAAGTATCGGCGGCTAAACTGGAAAAGGTAGAGGCTGACAGAGGGCTCCAACTGTCACCGTAAAGAGTGGCCCAGGCCGGACTATCACTATAAAGCTGACAAAAGGGGCAGGCGGTGGTACCGTCATAGCCGGGATCCAGTTGAGCAAGAACATTTTGCATGGTTAGATTCCATAAGGCCAGCTCCCAGTTAAAGGGCATGTAGTAGATAAGGTCGTCATGAAAGGCGAGAATGATTTTTTTGATTAAGGCCAACTGATGAAAATCATACTCGTCGAGGACCATTTCATTGGTGCTGGCGCTGTAATAAGAATAAAGTTGGCCATAACTAGTGGGGCCGTATTTGACAGTAACGGTAATTGGGGCCCGGGGAGGACCAAAGACCTTTTTGACTTGCTGATAAATTCGGTGGATGTCGTCATTTAGATTTTGGCCGGTACTAGTATGATATTTGGCCTCAATATCATTGGCATAAACAAAAGTGAGTTCATATTGATCGGGAGAAAGGGTGGGGGTAGGGGTGATGGTAGGGGTGGCAGTGGGGGCGGGAGTAGAGGTTGAAGTGGGAGTAACAGTGGGTACAGGAGTAGAGGTTGAAGTGGGAGTGGGAGAAGGGGTCTTGATACAGGCGCCATTAAGACAACCATATTGGCAAGTAAAGGGTTCGCCTTGGTAGCCCATAGGTTGACAGGAAAATTCAAGTAAGCGGCAAAAGTAGCCGAAACATTCATTCTGGTCGCCGACGCCTTGGAGAGAATAACAGGTGTCAAAATGGGTTTTGCCCCAAGTGGTAACTGAGCCTTGGGTGTAAATATCCTTACCACCGTCAGTGTCGACACAGGGAACATTGGTGGGGGTGGGAGTAATGGTAGGAGTGGCGGTGGGAGCAGGTCTTTTGGTGGGTTTGGTTCTGACGGGAGTAGCCGTGGGACTGGGAACCGGTTGACAAGCACCATCAAGACAAAGACCCGGGCAAACGTAACCGTCAAAAGCAAAACTGGCGCCAGCAGTGCAAGAATATTCGCCGACAATATTGGGATCAGTACAAAGATCGGTTTTGGTGTCACCGTAACTGGTGGTCAAGGTGCCTTTGGTATAGTAGTCCTTGCCTCCATCAGTGTCGGTGCAAGGAATATTGGTAGGAGTGGCTCTGGGGGGGTTGGTGGGAGTGACTGTAGCGGGAATGGGAGTGGCTCCGATACTCGCCGTTGGCTCGAGCGGAGTGCCTGTGGCAGGGGTAGTAGGGACGGTAACGGGTGGGGGATTTAAGTCGGGCAAGATGGGTTGATTATTTTGGGTGAGGACAATAACAGTAG